>NZ_JBFTHJ010000010.1:0-148964 GCF_056394175.1 Pseudarthrobacter sp. 10T415
AATACCGCCCCGACGCCGACGGGATGGCAACAATTACCCTGATCCTGCCCGGGGACACCGCCTGCGCCATCTGGAACAAGACCACAGCCATCGCCCGCGGCCTCCAAGGCCCCGGCGAAACCCGCACCCTTACCCAGTTGCGGCCGGACACCGCAGCAGCGCTCCTCTTGAGCGCCCACACCGGCGCCGCTGCCACAGGCCGGTTGGACGGTGGCGAAGAACCTGGCACCGGGACCGACCCATACTTCGTTGACCTCAGCAAGATCCCCGCGCCGAAAGCCGACGTGCTGGTCACCATTCCGATATTTACAATGTTGGGCAGCACTGACGAACCGGCAGACCTCGACGGATACGGGCCCATCCCCGCCGCGATGGCCCGAAAACTCGTCGCCGACGGGGCCACCTCGTTCTACCGGGTCCTCGTCGACCCCCGTACCGGCGCACCGCTCGAGATCGGCCGGACCAGCTACCGATTGTCGGAGGCCATGAAACGCTGGATCAGGATGCGCGACGGCCACTGCACATTCCCCGGCTGCACCAACCCCACCACAGACAACGACACCGACCACCTCACCGCCTGGCAACACCACGGCACAACAGGAGTCAGCAACCTGGCACAGCTCTGCCCCAAACACCACCGCCTCAAACACAACAGCGGCTGGAACCCCACACCAGCCACCACAACCGAACCACCCGGCTGGACCTCACCCACAGGCCGCCACTACCCGGGCCAACACCCCGACCCCCAACCACCCCACTGGCCACCCCGACTCCTCGAACCCGAACAGGACCAAGCCCTGACCGGAGACATTGGCGCGGCCGAAGACGTTGGCGCCGCGGGCGAGTCTGGTGCGACCGGCGAATTGGGCGTGCCGGCAATCAACCAACCGGACGAACTAAGCCCACTCGAACGCGCACTCACGGACTACCTCGCAGCCTGAATCCAGGCATTCGCATGTGGTGTGTGACGTCAGGCGCGCGTGAACCCAGGAGTCTGACGTCAGGGGTGTGACGTCAGGCGCGCGTGAACCCCGGGGTGTGTGAACTCAGGCGCGCGTGAACTCGCGTGCTAATTCAGGAGCGCCTAGGAGCTCAGGGGTGCGTTGTCGATCAGCCGCACAGGACCTACCTTCGCGGCAATGAGCGCCAGGGCCTCGCCCCGGAAAGGGGTCTCGCGGCAGTTTTCAGCCAAAGGCTCCAACGTGGCCGGATCCACGACATCGAAGTAGTCCAGCTTCACCAGCGGCTGCGATTCCACCATCGCCAGGGCAGAGTCGAGGTCCAGCGGCTCATGGGCGGTGGCACGCTCCTCCAGCAGCCGCAGGGCACGGGAAAGGACCAGTGCTGCACCTCGTTCGTCGTCGGACAGGAAACGGTTGCGGCTGGACAGTGCCAGGCCCTCGGCTGAACGGACGGTGGGGACGCCCACAATGTCGACCGGGAAGTTGAGGTCGGCCACCATCCGCCGCACCAGCGCCAGCTGCTGGGCGTCTTTCTGGCCAAAGTAGGCACGGTAGGCGGGCAGCCCCGCCCCTCCGGCACGGCCGGCCGCCGGAATGCCATAGTGCAGCAGCTTGGCCACGACAGTTAGCGCACCGTCGAAGTGGCCCGGGCGGGATGCGCCCTCCCACTTCTCCCCCAGTCGTCCCGAAGTGACCCGCACCAGCGGCTCGCCACCCGGGTAAACCTCGTCGACAGAAGGAGCGAACGCGATATCGACACCCTGGGCATCGAGCAGTGCAAGGTCGGCGTCCAGGGTCCTCGGGTACCGGTCAAGGTCCACGGCATCGCCGAACTGCAGAGGGTTCACGAAGATGCTGGCAACCACCACGTCGTTCTGTTCGACGGCGGTCCTCGCCAAAGCAGCATGTCCCTCATGGAGGGCGCCCATGGTGGGGACCAACCCCTGCGATGCACCCTGTTTCTCCGCCAGGAGCCGCGCACTCTCGGCATGCAGCCCGGCCACGGTGGTGACAAGTTTGATGGCCATGGTCAGTCCTCCTTGGATCCGAGGGCCTGGTTCAGCCCTTCAAGCTGGTCGCCCTTCAGCAACCCGCGCGCCTCGGCCCGCCGGGCGGTGGCGCGTGCCATGGCAAGGTACGCCGCGAGGACATCGCCATGCCCGCCGCCGTCGTACTCCCGCAGGGCCTGCGCGTGCGCCTCCACCGTGCCCACATCGCCGCGGGCAACCGGCCCGGTCAGTGCCGACTCTCCGGACGCCAGCGCGTTTTCGAGGGTTGCCCGCAACAGGGGACCGAGCATGCGTTCGGGCTGGTCCACCCCCACCTCACGCAACAACTGGGACGACTGGGCCACCAGGGTGACCAGGTGATTGGACCCGTGCGCCAGGGCAGCGTGATAGAGCGTCCTGTCAGCCTCTGCGATGGCTACCGGTTCGGCCCCCATCTCCACGACCAGCGCCTGCGCAATGGGAAGCATGGCGGCATCGGCCGTGACGCCGAACGTGCAGTCGAGCAGGCGCGTCAGGTCCAGGCTCATTCCGGTGAAGGTCATGGCCGGGTGCAGTGCCAGCGGAACGGCCCCGGCAGCGCGCACAGGATGGAGCACGCCAACCCCGAACCGGCCTGATGTGTGGGCCACCAGCTGCCCCGGCTGCCAGGCGCCGAGCTTCGCCAGCCCGTCCACCAGGCCGGGGAGGGCGTCGTCGGGCACGGCGAGGAGCACCAGTTCGGCGCGCTCCACGATGTCCTGCACTTCCAGGACGGGAACGCCGGGCAGCAGGGTTTCGGCCCGTTCACGGCTGGCCTCGGACACCGCGGAAACACCCACGACGGCGTGCTCGGCGGCGCGCAGGGCAGCACCCAGGACGGCGCCCACCTTGCCCGCTCCAATGATTCCGACGCCGAGGCGTCCGGGCTTAGCCATGGTGGGGGCCTTCCTGTTGCTGGTGGGCTTCATTTCCGAACGGCCCGGTTTCAGCCGCCGGCGACTGAGGGTCAGCACCCGAAGGTGCAACCTGGCGGAGCCACTGTTCGGTGGTCTGCCGTTTCCGGGCCAGCCGGGCACGGGCCGACTGCTCATCGAAAAGCGCGCGCGCCTCGTCCAGCCCGGCCTGCGTCAGGCGCGGCACCACCGGACCGGCGGTGGTGTGCAGGACCAGGTCGGCCACCCGGAACCGCCGGGCCAGCGGCCCCTGGTGCAGCGCCATTGACTGGGTCCGCTGGTGCGGCACGAGCACCAGGTTCCGCCACCAACGCCCTGAACGGATGAGCAATGCAGTATCCGTGGCGGCGAAGCCGTTGCGGCGCCACCCCAACGGGGCCAGCAGCCGGGCGCGGCGCGGCGTGGTGACGAAGCCGCCGTCGGAATCCAGCCCGGTGAGGCCCGCGCCGAAAACCCTGGCAGGGCTGGACGTGCCGGGATCGGGCAGCACCAAAGCGAGCATGTTCATCGCATCCTCGAGCTTGCCGACGGGCAGGAGGGTGGTCCGGGATGACGCTTCCCCCGCGTTCTCCACCAGTCCATAACCTGCCACATTGACCTGCATTCGGTACCAGCCGAACGCCCGCCACAGCGGCGGCTGACTGATCTTCAGGGCCTGGATCCGCCCCGGCGGCAGCGTCTGCGCCTGGGTATCCAGCAATCCGTAACGGAGCCGGATGCCGTCCGGCGAGATGGCGGCCGTGAAGTTGTACCCCTTGTTGAACAGGTTCCAGTAGCTCGCCGCGAGGCCAAGCGCCGCGGGAATCAGGTAGAAGTAGAACGCCCGGTTGTCCGTAACGGCCGAGAGCACCACCGATGCCACACCGCCCACCACCACGAACAGGCTCTGCTCGCTCAGGAGCAGGGAACCGATAAGGCGCGACGGCGGCACGGACAGTACCGGATACTCCGGCGCCTCAGGTGCGGGGGCGCCAGGGTTGTCGGCATCTTCGTCGATGCCGGCGGCACGGGCCAGGATGGTGGCCCGCAGCTGCTGGGCGTCATCGATCTTCAGGTAAGCCAGCCGCACTGCCGATTCGCCGGCGTCGGCCACCTCGAACTTGAGTTCGGCCAGCCCGAAGATGCGGGCCAGCAGCGGCTGCACAATATCGATGGCCTGCACCCGGTCCAGCCGGGCCTGGCGCTGCTGCCGGAACAGGAAGCCTGTGTTGACGCGGACGTACCCGCCGGACACCTGGTACTTGGTGAAATACCAGGTGAGGACAAAGCTGAGGACCGCCACCAGCAGGACGGCACCGCCGCCGGCCACCAGCCAGGGAACCCGGCCAGCAAATCCGTCCTCGAACATGGGCCGGCCCTGCAGGATCCGTTCAAAGATGTCGCGGCCGAAGAAGAAGCCGATGGCGGCCAGCGCCACCCAGCCGCGTACAAAGGGTGACGCCGGGTGGACACGCAACCAGCCGTCGTCGGCCGTTGCGACCCCGGGACCCGCACCAGCAGCAACAGTTGATGGGGTGGGCACTGAGCCTGCGGGCACCGAGCCGTCTGAAACTGAGCTGGCGGGCACTGGGCCTGCGGGCTGTGAGCTGGCAGCCGCTGGGTCAGCGGATGCCGCACCGTCTTCCTGCACCCCGTGACGGGGGAACCGCCCGTCAGCGGTCACAGTCCTGCCAGCCTGGCCTCGCCGCGGGCCGCGAGCTGCTCACGGAGCCGCGCCCCCTCTGCCTCCGGCAGCCCGGGGATGTGCGCGTTGGTGCCGGGCGATGCGGTGTGCAGCTTGACCGTGCAGAGGCCGAGGCTGCGCTCAACGGGGCCTACGGCGACGTCCACGTACTGCATCCGGCCGTAGGGCACGGCCATGGTCCGCTGGAAGAAGATGCCGCTGCGGACCAGGAGGTCGTCGTCGCGCTCGGCGTAGCCGATGGCCCTGACCTGGCGCGGGATCAGCACCAGCCGCCAGAGGGCCACCACCAGCGTCACGGCGGGAACGGTGATGGCCAGCCACAGCGGCGGCCACCGCCACCACCCGAGCAGGACAAACACGAGCGGAAGGCTGAGGATTACGACGGCGGCAAGGTTGCCGAGTGCCCACTGCACCAGCCGAACGGTCACGAACTTCGGTGACACCCGGTGCCAATCAATGCCGGGCGGGTCAATCGCCTCGGTACGCATATTCGCCTTCCCCCGCGGCTTCTCCCCGTGGTGCGCGGCCCGGCTTGCCGTCCACGCCCTTCGTGTCGCCGTCCTCCGGCGGAATCTTGCAGAACCGCTCCACCACCAGGCCAACGATGATCATCACCAGGCCGCCGCCGGCCATGCCGAGCGCCAGCCAGGCGATGTCCTGGTGGCTGCGGAAACTCCAGATCCGCAGCTGGTCCAGGAAGATCCCCACGTGCCAGCCGAGCAGCACCGTTCCGGCGTAGGCACAGGCCTGGGCCAGGATGAGCGTGCGGGCGGCGAGCAGCGGATCAAGTGCTGTCTTCTTTGCGGTGCTGTTGGGCTTGATACTGTTCCGCCAGCGCAGGATGCGGATGCCGAGGACCAGTGTGATGGCCACGATTACGCCCATGGTGGCCAGCGCAGTGACCGGCAGCACCGGAGTGGCCATGCCGTAACGGCTGGTGATCACGGTTCCGGCCCAACCGGCCACGGTCAGGATGACGCCTATCAGCAGCAGCCGCAGCGGGTTGATGGGCTTCAACGGTCCGTCACCGCCCCGGCGGTCGGCATCCCGTCAAAGTCGCCGAAACCATCGAACGGGGCAAGGTCTCCGAAGTCCTCCGCCCGGGCCGCGAGGGCACTGATGCGCTCCCCCTCAAGGGTGGCGGCAGGGTCGATCAAGGACCACGGGTACAGCACGAAGGCCCGGCTGGCGGCGCGCGGGTGCGGCAGGGTCAGCACGGGGTCGTCGCTGCGCACGTCGCCGTAGGTGATGATGTCGACGTCGAGCGTCCGCGGCCCCCAGCGCACCTCGCGCACACGGTGGTGCTTGTTCTCCACCGCCTGGCAATGCTCCAGCAGCTCCTGGGGAGTCAGGCTGGTTTCAACGGTGAGGACCATGTTCAGGAAGTCAGGCTGCCCCGGCGGGCCGCCCACGGCTTTGGTCTGGATGATCGGGGACACCGCAAGGAGGCGGACCTCCGGCGGGTCAACGAGGTCAGCCACCGCGCTGGACAGGGTGTCGTTGCGTTCGCCGAGGTTGCTTCCCAGGGCCAGGACCGCCTTGGTGTAAACCGCGTTCACGGGGTGCCCCCGGAAGCGGGTTCCACCGGGCGGCCCGAAACAACGGAGGGCGGTCTCCGATGCACGGACACTGCCACGTCCCCAAAGGGCACCTCGATGGGCGCCTGGGGTTTGTGCACGGTGATGTCCACGGCCTGGAGGCCGAACTCGGACAGCAGGCCGTCGGCGATCCGGACCGCCAGCGCCTCAATGAGGTTCAGCGGCTCCCCGGAAATCCACTCGGTAATACGCTGCGCCACCTCGCCGTAGTGGGCGGTGTCGCTGACGTCGTCGGACGCCGCAGCGGCGGCGAAGTCGAGATACAGGACGGCGTCCACAACAAAAGGCTGGCCCTCGCGGCGCTCAAAATCAAACACACCATGATGGCCGACGGCCGTCACACCGGTCAGCGTAATCCTGTCCATGGGTCCCCCGGCGCTTACGGTGCTTTGGGTACTGCCGCCATGCGCGCGGCGACCTTGACGGCGTCAAGGCTGGATCCGACGTCGTGCACCCGCACGGCCCAGGCGCCGCGGGCGGCGCTGATCGCCGTGATGGCTGCCGTGGCCCCGTCACGCTCTTCCGGGGCTGCGGATTTGCCGGCAACCGTCAGGAGGGTGCCGAGGAAGCGTTTGCGGGAGGCGGCCACCAGGACACGGTGGCCCAGGGCCTCCAGCTGCTCCAGGTTCTGCAGCAGCTCCCAGTTCTGGGCGTCGTTCTTCGCAAAACCCAGGCCCGGATCGACGATGATCTGCTCAGCGCTGACACCGGCGGCATACAGCTTGTCCCGCACTCCGGCCAGTTCTGCCACCACTTCAGCGGCCACGTCCGTGTACTCCGCGAGGGAGTTCATGGTCCGGGCATCGCCGCGGCGGTGGGTGAGGATGTACGGCGCCTTGGACGAGGCCACGAGTTCAGCCATTTCGGGTTCGATGGTCAGCCCGGAAACGTCGTTGATGATGGCGGCGCCGGCCTTCAGGGCAGCGGCGGCGGTGGCGGCGTGGGTGGTGTCGATGCTGACCAGGGCACCGGCCTTGACCAGTGCTTCGATGACCGGGAGGACACGCTTTTGTTCCTCGTCCGGGGAGACGTCCTCAGCGCCGGGGCGGGTCGATTCGCCGCCGACGTCGATGATGTCAGCGCCGGCATAAAACATGCGCAGGCCCGCGGCGATGGCGGTGTCCGCCGTGGCGTGCTTGCCGCCGTCGCTGAACGAATCAGGGGTGACATTGAGGATGCCCATGACCAGGGTGCGGTCTGTGGGCAGGTCCTCGAAGCGCGCGGCCGGGCGCGGTTTGCGCAGGATGGGCAGCGGCGAGGTTGCGGGCCCGGTTCCCGGGGCTGCAGCTAGTGAGTCCATGGTCTTGTGTGGTTACCTTCCGAGGATGAGGCTCATGGCCTCGGCACGGGTGGCCGGGTCATGAAGCTGCCCGCGGACCGCACTGGTGACGGTCTTTGCTCCGGGCTTGCGGATACCGCGCATTGACATGCACATGTGCTCGCATTCGACAACGACGATGGCCCCACGCGGCTTGAGGTGGAGGACCAGCGCTTCGACAATCTCCGTGGTGAGCCGCTCCTGAACCTGGGGGCGGCGGGCGTAGATGTCCACGAGCCGCGCCAGCTTGCTCAGCCCGGTGACCTTCCCGTCATGGGAGGGAATGTAGCCAACGTGGGCCACACCGTGGAACGGCACCAGGTGGTGCTCGCAGGTGGAGTAGAAGGGGATGTCCTTCACCAGGACCAGTTCTTCATGGTCCAGCTCGAACGTGGTGGACAGGACGTCCGCGGGGTCGTGGTGCAGTCCCGCAAAAACCTCGGCGTACGCCTTCGCCACCCGCTTGGGGGTGTCGATGAGGCCGCCACGGTCCGGGTCCTCGCCGATGGCCAGGAGGATTTCGCGGACAGCCGCTTCAATCCTTGGCCGGTCCACCTTGTGGTGCGGGGAATGGGTGGAACCGTCCTCCGCCGGGTAGGCGGCGGAGGAGGAAACGGCGTCGTCGTCGAAGGAAGTCACAGGGAAAGCTTAGCCGCGAAGGGTGTCCGGCCCCGATTCGGGGACGCCTCCCTGGAACGGTGCGTCTTCCGGAACGCCCTGCGGATGCGGCGGCTGGGCGTCCAGCGGCTCCTCCAGGCGGGCCTGCTTGGCTTCCTCCTGGGCCTCGCGTTCTGCCCGCTCCTGGTGGGATTCCACGGGGCCCGCGGCCTGGACCGGACGGGATTCCTTGGACAGCCACACCTCGCGGAAATCGCGCTTGCGGATGTCACGGAATATGTCGGCGATTTCGGCCTGGTTAAGGGTTTCGCGCTCCAGCAGCTCAAGGGCGAGGCTGTCCAGGACGTCTCGGTTCTCGGTGAGGATGGCGTACGCCTCGTCGTGTGCCTGGTCGATCAGGCGGCGCACTTCCTCGTCCACCACGTAGGCGATCTGGTCGGAGTAGTTGCGCTCGTGCCCGGCGTCGCGGCCCAGGAACGGCTCGCCGCCGCCCTGGCCCAGGCGCACGGCACCCACGCGTTCGCTCATGCCGTACTCGGTGACCATCTTGCGGGCGGTGCCGGTGGCCTTCTCGATGTCGTTCGAGGCGCCGGTGGACGGATCGTGGAACACGATCTCCTCGGCCACGCGGCCGCCCATGGCGTACGCCATCTGGTCCAGGAGCTCGTTGCGGGTGACGGAGTACTTGTCGTTGTCCGGAACCACCATGGTGTAGCCCAGGGCACGGCCGCGGGGAAGGATGGTGATCTTGGTGACCGGGGCCGAGTTCCGCAGGGCAGCCGCCACCAGGGCGTGGCCGCCTTCGTGGTAGGCGGTGATCTTGCGTTCGTGTTCCTTCATGACCCGGCTGCGCTTCTGGGGGCCGGCCATCACGCGGTCGATTGCCTCGTCCAGGGCGCGGTCGTCAATGAGGTTGGCGTTGGAGCGCGCGGTCAGCAGGGCGGCCTCGTTAAGCACGTTGGCCAGGTCGGCACCGGTGTAGCCGGGGGTCTTCTTGGCAACAGCCTTGAGGTCGACGCCGGGAGCCATCGGCTTGCCCTTGGCATGCACCTGCAGGATCTGGTCGCGGCCGATCATGTCCGGCGCATCGACGCCGATCTGGCGGTCGAAACGGCCCGGCCGCAGCAGTGCGGGGTCCAGGACGTCCGGCCGGTTGGTGGCGGCGATCAGGATGACGTTGGTCTTGACGTCGAAGCCGTCCATCTCCACCAGCAGCTGGTTGAGGGTCTGCTCGCGTTCGTCATTGCCGCCGCCGATGCCGGCACCGCGGTGGCGGCCTACGGCGTCGATTTCGTCCACGAAGATAATGGCCGGGGAGTTGGCCTTGGCCTGTTCGAAGAGGTCACGGACACGGGACGCACCGACGCCCACGAACATTTCCACGAAGTCCGAGCCGGAGATCGAGAAGAAGGGGACGCCTGCCTCACCGGCAACGGCGCGGGCCAGCAGGGTCTTACCGGTACCGGGAGGGCCGTACAGCAGCACGCCCTTGGGGATCTTGGCGCCGACAGCCTGGAACTTGGCCGGCTCCTGGAGGAATTCCTTGATTTCCTGGAGCTCTTCGACGGCTTCATCCGAACCGGCGACGTCCGCGAAGGTCACCTGCGGCATGTCCTTGCTGACCATCTTGGCCTTGGACTTGCCGAACTGCATGATCTTGGAGCCGCCGCCCTGCATGCGGGTCATGAGGAACCAGAAGAGGGCGCCCAGCAGGATGACCGGGATGAGGAGGGACAGCAGGCCGGAGAACCAGTTGCTCTCGATGGGCTGGTCTGTGTAGCCCTGCGCCGGCTTGGAATCGGTGACAGCCTTAACCACGTCCGTGGCGCGGGCATCGACGAAGAAGAACTGGACGCTCTTGCCCTTGTTCTGGCCGTCCACCTCCAGGTCATCCTTCAGCGTGAGGTCAACGCGGTTCTCACCGTCGAAGATCTTGGCCTGCTCCACGTTGCTGCCGGCAAGCAGTTCCAGGCCCTTATCGGTGTCGATCCGCGACGCACCGCCGGGGGCCAGCGTTGCAAAGGCCACCAGGAGCAGACCGACAACGACGACGATCCAGATGCCCGGGCCCTTGAAGAAATTCTTAGCTTTCATCTGTTCGGGGGCTGGCCCCGTCCCTTCCGGTAGTGCTGCACGGCGTGTACTTTGCGCGCGTGATGGTGCTGCGTCAGCTTCTAGCTATACACCGTCCGGAGTACATCACGCATGATGAAAAGCAAAAGTTCCCTGTGGGCGTAGCGGACATCGTTGCAGGCGGGCTAGGGGTTCCGGGGTGCGGCGACGGACGCGCGGGTGACCAGCGGACACTCCAGCACCGTGGTCCCGGCGCCGGCGGAAGAACCGTCCCCTGCTCCTTCGAGCGCATCGATGAGGTGGTTGGCGGCCCAGGCACCCATTCCGTAGTGGGGCAGCGCCACGGTGGTCAGCCCGGGAAAGAGGCTGCCGGCCACCAGTTCCTGGTCGTCGAACCCGACGACGGAGAGGTCGCCGGGGATACTGAGGCCCAGTTCCGCGGCTGCCCGGTAGGCTCCCATGGCCATCTGGTCGTTGTAGCAGAACAGGCCCGACGGCGGGTGTCCGCTCCGCAGGATCCTCGCCGCTGCCTCGTACCCGCCCGCAGCGTCCGACGACGACGCCTCCACCGGTGCCAGGCCGGCGTCGAGCCCTGCCGCGGTGAGCGTGTCGCGGAAGCCGCGGAGCCGCTCCGAGGTGGATGGCACGTCCTGGACGTTGTTGATGAAGCCGATGCGGGTGTGGCCGGCGTCCAGCAGTGCGCGGACGGCGGCGCGGGCGCCGCCGTATTCGTCCGGGACGACTGAGGGAAAGAGCCCGTCAGCGGTGACGGCATCCACCAGGACGGTTGGCACCTTGCCGAGGTTGGCCGGCGCGTCCAGGACCCGGTGGTACATGGTGGCGTAGAGGATGCCGTCCACCTGCCGTTCCAGCACGGCCTCCACGTCGCCTTCCCGCGATGCGGCCCCGGCAGTGGCGGCGGTGTTGATAAGCATGAGCGTGTAGCCGCGGGCGCGGGCAGCGTCATCGGCACCCAGGATGATCCGGCCGGCATGCGGCGTGGTGGCCACATCCTCGCTGACCAGCCCCAGCACGCCGGTGCGGCGGTTGCGGAGCGCCTGCGCCACCCGGTTGGGTTCGTAGCCCAGCTGCTCCGCGGCCGCCTTCACCTTTTTGCGGGTCTCGGGGCTGATCCGCGCATACGTGACGTCGTTCAGGACGTGCGACACCGTGGTTGCCGACACCCCTGCGGCCACCGCGACATCCTTGATGCCAATATTCGACCTTGCCAAAATCAGACGTGCTGGTCCAGGTAGACGGGGTTGCCGTCGGGGTCAATCAGGATGGCACTCGCGGGCCCGGTGGTCTGCACGTCGGCCTCGGCGGCAAACGGGACGCCCTGCGCCCGCAACTGCTCCTGGAGCTCCCGCACGTCCGTGAAGGGTTCCGTCGGCTTGGCGTCCTGGTCCCAGCCCGGGTTGAAGATCAGCACGTTCTTCTCGAGCATGCCCTTGAACAGCCCGATGTTCGTGTCCCCGTTCTTCATGATGACCCAGTTCTGGTCCGGGTCACCGGCGTACTGCGTGAACCCGAGCTTCCGGTAAAACTCCATGGAAGCTGCGAGGTCCTGCACGGCGAGGCCTACCGAGAAACCGCCGAGCTGCATGGTGGCCTACTCGTAGACGTGCGGGGCCAGGGTGCCCACGAAGTCCAGGTTGCGGTACTTTTCCGCGTAGTCCAGGCCGTAGCCCACAACGAACTCGTTGGGGATGTCGTAGCCCACGTACTTGACGTCGATCTGGACCTTGGCGGCGGTGGGCTTGCGGAAGGCGGTGCAAATTTCCACCGACGCGGTGCCGCGGGATTCCAGGTTGGTCTTCAGCCAGGACAGGGTGAGGCCGGAATCGATGATGTCCTCGACGATCAGCACGTCCTTGCCCATGAGGTCCGTGTCCAGGTCCTTCAGGATGCGCACCACGCCGGAGGACTGGGTGCCGGAGCCGTAGGAGGACACAGCCATCCAGTCCATCGAGACGTGGCTGTGCAGTGCACGGGCCAGGTCCGCCATGACCATGACCGCGCCCTTGAGCACGCCCACGATGAGCAGTTCGCGGCCTTCGTAGTCCTTGTCGATCTGGGCAGCGAGTTCGGTGATGCGCTGCTGGATCTGTTCCTTGGTGTAGAGAACGTGCTTGAGGTCTGCCTGGACGTCGTTTGAATCCACCAATGGCTCCTGTGTAGATGCGGGGTGCGACTAATGTGTGGCCGGTTTTAGCGGCCGGAATACTAGCTTCCCACAGCGCGCGGGTTCGCGGGGACCGGTCCCGGGGCGGTCTGCGGTCGCGGGCCCTTCGAGTTCGGCCAGCGACAACCGGTAGGCGGCTACCCCGCCGGGCAGCTGCACCGGACCCGCCGAGCCCTGCCGCCGCAGCAGCGCTTCCGCCGCCACAAGGCGCCGATAGCTGGGCTGCTGGCCGCCGACACCGGCAGCGGCCTTGGCGATCACGCGGAACCGGATGGCCGGTGCCAGGGCGCGCAGGGCGTCTTCAGGAAGGCTTGCTTCGGCGCCATTCCACTCCACCAGGGACGCGTAGGTGCTTTCCGCCACATCCTCGAGGTAGTCGGCATCCAGTTGCAGGATAGAGGCGGTGCGCGCCAGGGATTCCGCGACGCCGGGGCCCAGTTTCTCCTCCAGATGCGGGAGGACTTCCACCCGGGTCCGGGAACGGGCGAACGCGGGGTCCGTGTTGGTGGGATCGTGCCAGGGGTCCAGCTCCTCCACCTCGCAGATCTCCTCCGTATCGGCCCGGCGGAGCCCCAGGAAGGGACGGAGCAGCACGGCGCTTCCGGCCCCTGCACGGGTGGGCCGCATGCCGGCGAGTGAACGGGTTCCGGAGCCACGGGCCAGGCCCAGCAGCACCTGCTCGGCCTGGTCATCCAGGGTGTGCCCCAGCAGGATGGCGCCGGCCCCCTGGCCCGCCGCTGCCGCTTCGAGCGCTGCGTGGCGGGCCTCGCGGGCAGCGGCCTCGGGCCCCATGCCGGCGCCTGCCACTGTCACGGTATGGACCTCGACCGGGGCGAGGCCCAGTTCCCGAAGGGCACTGGCGGTGTCAGCCGCCACGCGGCCGGAGCCTTCCTGCAGCTGGTGGTCCACCACCACGGCGCCGACCGTGACGGGATGGCCGTCAATGCTGCCGCGGCGGACGAAGTAGGCGGCGACGGCGGCCAGCGCCATCGAGTCCGGCCCGCCGCTGCAGGCCACCAGGACGTGCGCCGGATAGCCGGCCTGCGCCAGGGCGTCACCCAACATTTTGCGCGCTGCGCCGACGACGGGCGCCAACCGGCCGGGCCGGCGTCGTCCGCTGCGCTGTGCCGCGAAATCCTGCGGCCCGGAAGGCTGCAGCATGGAATCCTGCGGGGCGGAATCTTGCGGTGCGGGCCCGGAGAGCTGGGGCCCGGAAGGCTGTGGTTCGGAATGCGTGGGGGGAAGGTCAGCCAATTACAGCCCCATCCGCTCAAGCCACAGCTTGGCATCGTGGATTTCCGGCTCGGTGGGCAGGTGGTCAGCCGATTCCCAGACCCGGTTGAAGCCCTCCATGCCGGCCACGCCAACCACGGCGCGGACAAAGCGGGCGCCGTCGGAGTACTGCCGCATCTTGGCGTCCAGGCCCAGCAGGCTGCGGATGAACTTCTCCACTACCCCACGGTCCTTGCCGCGGTCGTTGAACCGCTGCCGGATGGTCTTGACGGAAGGGACGATGCTGGCATCCACGGCGTCCATCACCACGTTGGCGTGGCCTTCGAGCAGGCTCATCACGGCCGTGAGGTGCGAGATGGCGGCTTTCTCCTCCGGATCCTGCAGCAGGTCCAGGATGGCGCCGCGGCCGGGGGTGTTTCCGGTGGCGGAACGGTCCTTCAGCGAGCGCGCAGCCGCCGAGGCCCGGTCCATCAGCGAATCCACGTTGCCCAGCAGGTGTCCGCTGAGGTTATCAATCTGGTCCAGCATGTGGTGGCGCAGCCACGGTGCGGCGGCGAACTGGACCCGGTGGGTCTGTTCGTGCAGGCAGACCCACAGCCGGAAGTCCTCGGGCGCCACGTTGAGTTCGCGCTCCACGGAGACGATGTTGGGGGCCACCAGCAGGAGCCGCCCGGCGGCCGGGGCGGAGGAGTTTTCGGCCAGCGCCGCGAACGGATCGTACTGTCCCAGGACCTTGCTGGACAGGAACGCCAGGACGGCGCCCAGCTGGCTGCCGGTGATGGCGCCGCTGACGCTGGCGGCGGAAGGGCTCAACGACCCGCGCCGGTTCTCCAGCATCTTCTGCATGGCCGGCTTCAGCATCACCGCGAACGACTGCGTGTTTGCCTTGGCCCACGATGCCCGGTCCACCACCAGCACCGAGGAGTCACGGAGGTCCCGGGCAGCTTCCAGCCCGGTGATCTCGTGAACATGCGGAACGGAGGCGTCGGCGAGCCTGCGGAGGCTGTCCACGGCTTCGTTGATGGCTGCCGGCTTCAGGTCCGGCCCGGCAGGAGCCAGCCGTGCCGCCGTGGAAGCCGCCAGGTCCCAGTTGATCAGGGAAGCGGCATCAGCAGATGAGATGGGGGCGGACTGGGCTGCAGTGGACTCCATAGGTCCCATCAGAACACAGCGGGCCGGGGATCGTCCTTAAGTTCGCTCACCGGCGAAGCGAAGGCACCGGCGGCCCGCCACTCTCACAGCCGGAGCACAGGAGGGCAAAAGGCCAGGCCTAAGCTGCGGCGACATCGTGGGGGTACACCGCATCAGCGGCCCTTCCCCACAGAAGCGGCCCTGGCCAGCACAGTTCGTGCACCCCAGGGCCGCCCACCCCCCCAGGAGGACACCATGATCCCGTACCGTCCCATCGCTCCCCTGACGGCCGGCCCGAAGAAGGGCTGGAAGGCCGTGGTTGCCGCCGTCCTGGTTGCAGCACTCCTGGGGACCACTGCCCCCATGGCGGTGGCCGCAGAACCGGCAGCCTCGGCCGGCGCTGCATTCAGCGTTACGGATACCAGGGAAGCGCGATGACCTACCGGCAGCCGCACCCTGCGAGCGCCGTTGCCGCACGGTCCAGCGCCACCTTGTTGCCTGCGGCTCCGGGTGTCAGGCCGTTGCCGATGAAGGAGAACACCAGGAGCCGGCCGTCAGCGTCAACGACGTAGCCGCTGAGCGCCAGGACGGTGTTGAGTGTTCCTGTCTTGGCCCGGACCAGCCCCGCCCCCTGGACGGTGGACTCGTCGCCGTACCGGGAATCAAGGGTGCCGGTGAGGCCAGCCACAGGGAAACCGTCCAGGGCGGCCCGGAGCCTGGCATCGGTGCCGGTGGTGATGGCCCGGACCACGTCGGCGAATTGGCCGGCCGAGACCTGGTTGCCCATCGCCAGGCCGCACACATCCACCAGCGTCAGGGCGCCCGCCGCAATCCCCGCCTGGGCCAGCTGGCCGCTGACAGCCGCCGTGGCGCCGTCGTTGCTGCCCGGACCGCCGTCCGCAAGGGACGCCATCCGCCCCATGACCTCGGCCAGGTAGTTGTCTGATTCCTGCAGCAGCAGGTCCACCTGGTCCGCCACCGTGGCTGACTGCACCTCGGCCAGGACGTCGGGCCGTTCGGTTCCGGCAGCCGGGTCAGCCGAGCCCGCATCCGGTGAACGGTCGACGCCGGCCGCCACGGTCAGTCCCGCGGCGGCACCTGCGGCGCGGAGCCGGGCCGCGAATTCCTCCGCGGCGGTCTGCGCGGCGTCCTGCGGGCGTGGTCCCGTTGTCACGGCGGGGTCGTAGCGCGCCGAGTTCATGGCCAGCGGATACACGGGCGCCACTTCGCCTGCGGCAACGTCGCCCTCCTGCCAGGCCGGGTTCAGGGCCGGGCCGGTAAACAGGGAATCGTCCAGCAGGACCCTGATTTCCCCCGTTGCACCACTGGCCTGCAGGGATGCCACTGTCTGGGCCGCGAGGGTGGTGAGGCCGGCGCGGCCCATCACGTCGCCCGGCTTCGATTCACCGGGTCCGAGCAGGACGTCGCCGCCGCCCACCAGCACCACCTGGTTGGCGGCCGGCCCCTCCACCACGCGCGTGGCGAACGTATGGTCCGGGCCCAGGGCGCGCAGGGCGGCCACGGAGGTCAGCAGCTTCATGTTCGACGCCGGCACCCGGCTGTCGGCGCCGCCCCGGTCGAAGAGGACCTGGCCAGTCAGCGCATCCTGCACGATGCCCGTAAAAGTACCGCCGCCGTCGGTCTTTAACAGCGGGTCCACCCGCGCCGACACAACGGCGGGGTCCGGGACCGGGGCGGTGGATTGCAGCGGAGCCAGTCCCTGCGGGGAGGCCAGAGCTGACGGTTCGCGCTGCCAGGGCGGGGCCTCGGGCACAGGCGGGGGAGGCTCGGGGCCGAGGAATCCGGGGGCGACGAGTGCCGCCGCCGGGAGGGCAAGGACCAGCAGGAGTGCCGCGAGCAGGAGGAGGTGCCAGGGTTTTCCGGGGCCGGCGGACCTGCCCGGAAGGCCCAGCGCCGCGGCCTTCAGCGCACGGCGGTGCCACGCTTCCGCGCTGGTGGTTTTGGTCATGCCGGTGCCGGTCCTCCAGTCCTGAAATTTCCCCACAAGTTCCTGATTCCAGGGCCTCTCGCTATATCCTCAATAATAGTCGGCGGCACGGACGCTCCTTTTGTGGACCGTCAAGTGTGCCGCGCACCCCCTGTAATCGCTGAGGAGCATTCCCATGAAGCACGACGTGACCATCGAGATCCCCAAGGGATCACGCGTCAAGTACGAAGTCGACCACGAGACCGGCCGCGTCCGCCTGGACCGCGTCCTCTTCACCTCCATGCAGTACCCCACGCACTACGGTTTCTTCGAGAACACCCTGGGCGAAGACGGCGATCCGCTGGACGCGCTGGTGCTCCTGCAGGACTTCGACCTGCACCCCGGTGTCATCGTTGAATCCCGCCCCATCGGCGTCTTCAACATGACCGACGACGGCGGCGGAGACGCCAAGGTCCTCTGCGTTCCTGTTGACGCGCGCTTCGACCACATCCAGGAAGTCAGCGATGTCAGCGAATTCCTGATCAAGGAAATCGAGCACTTCTTCACCCGTTACAAGGACCTGGAGCCGGGCAAGTGGGTCAAGGCCGAGGGCTGGGGCGACCGCGCCGCTGCCGAAGCCGAGCTGGAAGCCTCCATCAAGCGTTACGTCCCCACCGGACACTAGTCCCCACCGTCTCCCTAGCCTCGCTTCGCTCGGCCAGGGAACCCTGACGGCGTGGGCCCAGTCATACGACCGACGGCGGGTGGCCGGCTTTTCGAAGCCGGCCACCCGCCGTCGTTGTCCCAGGATGGTGTGGCAAGGTGGGGCTGTGAATTCCGAGCCAGCCGTGACGTCCGAGCTTCTGTTCCATCCACCGTGCGGGCCTGTCAGCGGCTGGCGGGACGGCGACGTACTCCGCGCCACGGGTATCCCCTACGCCACGGCGGCCCGCTTCCAGCCTCCTGCTGCTGCGGCGGACTGGACCGAAACCTTCGCCGCTACCTCCCTGGCACCGGCGTGCCCGCAGGGTCCCGTCCCGTTCCTCGACGACGTCTTGGGCACCCGGTACGGCGAACTCCCCGGCAGCGAAGACTGCCAGAACCTGTCCATCACCATGCCCGGTGATCTGAAGCCCGGCGAGAAGCTGCCCGTGATGGTCTGGATCCACGGCGGCTCCTACACCACGGGGTCGGGGGACCTCGCCATCTTCGACCCCGCCCGGCTTGTGGCCGAGAACCGCGTGATCGTGGTGTCGGTGACCTACCGGCTGGGTTTGTTCGGCTTCCTGGCCACCCGCACCGGCCGGCCGGCGAACCTGGGCCTGCTGGACCAGCTGGAGGCGTTCCGATGGGTGCACCGGAACATCGCGGCGTTCGGCGGCGATCCCGGTTGCGTTACGGCATTCGGCCAGTCGGCCGGCGGGGATGCCATCGCCCACCTGATGGCCACCCCAGAAGCGCCGTCGCTGTTCCGCCGTGCCATCATCCAAAGTGCGCCACTGGGGATTGCCCGCGGCCGGGCTCGGATGAACCACGCCATGGGGATCGCCGCGGAATCGGTGACGGAGGAGACCCCGGCCATGGACGTGGTGGACCGGGAGGCGCAGGTGGCGCAGGTATCGCGAAAGTTCGGAATGCTGGCCGCCATGCCGTTCGGCACCCAGTACGGCCACGCCCCGCTGCCTGAGGAGAAGGACATCGCGGCCGCCTGGGACCGGTCTGCGCCGGGCATCGACATCCTGATCGGCCACACCTCGGAGGAAGCGCGGCTGTTCCTCCCCCGGAGTCCGTTCCTGATGCGCCTGCTCAAGATACCGGGAGTGGGGGCGGCCGCGGTGCGCGCCGTCGACTGGGTGGTCACTGAAACCGTCTATGGGTGGGCGTCGCGGAAGTTTGCGCGCCGCCACAAGCGTGCAGGAGGAAGGGCGCACCGTTACCTGCTGAGCTGGCATGCGCCGGACAACCTCTTCGGCGCAGCCCACACCATCGACCTGCCGCTGCTCCTGGGCAACCGGGGAACCTGGGACGGTGTGGGGCTGATCGCCGGCGCTCCGTGGGAGACGGTAGACATGACCGGACGGGCGGTGCGGGCGCTGTGGAGCTCGTTTGCCCGCGGTGACGATCTCGGCGAGGCCGGCGCTGTGGACGATGCGCTGCACTACCGGAGGGTCTGAGTCCGGATGAGGACCCTGGGCGTGGACTTGGCGGCAGCCTCCAAGAAAACCGCTGCCGCCGTCATCGAGTGGGACCTGGATTCCCAAGGAAAGGGCCGCGCCACGCTCGCCCATCTGGCCCTGGATGTGGATGACGAGGCGATTGTGGACCTGTTCGGCACCAGCGACATGACCGGCGTCGACTGCCCTGTCGGCTGGCCGGACGCGCTGATCCCGTTCCTCACCGGGCACCTGGACAACGTCGCGGCCCCGGTGCTCGAACACGACGGCATCGCCGGCCGGCGGCTCCTCGCCTACCGGGACACGGACCGTTTCTGCACCGCCCAGACGGGCCTGATTCCGCTGAGCGTTTCTGCGGACCGGCTGGCTCACCCTGCCATGCGCTGCGCCGTGATCCAGGCGAAGATCGCCGCCCTGCATGGCCCCCAGTCCCGGGATGGCTCCGGCCGGCTGGCCGAGGTGTATCCGGCGGCCTCGCTCAAGATCTGGGGCCTCAACGGCCGCGGCTACAAGGGCCGCGGCAGCACGGAAACCGAACGGCTCGGCGTGCTCCTTGAAGCCCTCCGTGAGCAGGCGCCGTGGCTGGACCTGGCCGGGCACGAGGCCCAGCTTGCGGCCTCGGACGACCTGTTCGACGCCGTCGTCGCCTCGCTGACCGCCCGGGCCGTGGCCCGCCGTCGTACACTCCTCCCCGATGAGGCGCACGCGCGGGCCGCCCGCAGCGAGGGCTGGATCCAGCTGCCCTCGTGCGGACTCAGCGGCCTCCCGGACTGACGTTCCCAGAAAGAGAGAAGAGGGTCAGCCGCCCAACTTCCAGTTCCGGATCTCCTCCGGGTCCTCGCCGTGGGTGCGGGTGTGCCCCCGGGCGCTGTCGCGGCGGTCCTGCAGCTCCTGCCGCAGGAGTGAGTACTTCTCGGCCAGGCCGGGCACCCGGTCCATGGCGTCGATGGCCAGCGTGAAGCGGTCGATCCCGTTGAGCATGGCCATGTCGAACGGGGTGGTGGTGGTTCCCTCCTCCTGGTAGCCGTGCACGTGCAGGCCCTCCTGGTTGGTGCGCTTGTACGCCAGGCGGTGGATCAGCGTGGGGTAGCCGTGATACGCGAAAATGATGGGCTTGTCAGTGGTGAAGATGCCGTCGAAGTCCCTGCCCGGCAACCCGTGCGGGTGTTCGCTCTCGTCCTGCAGGCGCATCAGGTCCACCACGTTGACCACCCGGACCTTCAGCCCCGGGATCCCGTTGCGCAGCAGTTCCGCGGCGGCCACGGTCTCCACGGTGGGGACGTCGCCCGCGCAGGCGAGCACGACGTCGGGCTCCTCGCCCGCCACTTCTGAGCCGGCGAACGTCCAGATTCCCAGGCCGCGGCGGCAGTGGTTGGCGGCGTCCTCCGGTCCCAGCCAGGTGGGCGAGGGCTGCTTTCCGCTGACCACCACGTTCACGCAGTCCGTCGACGCCAGGCAGTGCTCCATGACGGACAGCAGGGTGTTTGCGTCCGGCGGCAGGTACACCCGGATGACCTCCGCCTTCTTGTTCACCGCATGGTCGATGAACCCCGGGTCCTGGTGCGAGAAACCGTTGTGGTCCTGCTGCCAGACGTGCGAGGACAGCAGGTAGTTCAGCGAGGGCACAGGCTGGCGCCACGGCAGCCGGCGGTGCACCTTCAGCCACTTGGCGTGCTGGTTGAACATGGAATCAACAATGTGGATGAAGGCCTCGTAGCAGTTGAAGACGCCGTGCCTGCCGGTGAGGAGGTAGCCTTCCAGCCAGCCCTGGCACAGGTGCTCGCTGAGGACCTCCATCACGCGGCCGGACCGCGCGAGGTGCTCGTCGGCGTCGTCAATCCGGTACTGCCACACCTTGTCGGTGACTTCATAGACGGTCTGCAGCCGGTTCGACGCGGTTTCGTCCGGCCCGAACAGGCGGAAGTTCTCCATGTTCTGCGCGATCACGTCCCGCATCCACGAGCCCAGCGTGATCATGGGGCTCACGCGGTCCGTTCCCGCTGCTTCAACGTCGACGGCGTAGTCCCGGTAGGCGGGCAGCTTCAGGGCGCGCCGCAGCACTCCGCCATTGGCGTGCGGGGTGGCGCTCATCCGGAAGTCCCCGGTGGGGGCTGCCTCGGCGACGTCCGCACGGAGCCGCCCGTCGCCGTCGAACAGTTCTTCCGGACGGTAGGACTGCAGCCACTCCTCCAGCTGCTTGAGGTGTTCGCCGTTGGTGCGGACCTCGGACAGCGGGACCTGGTGCGCCCGCCATGTTCCTTCCACCTGCAGCCCGTCCACGGTCCGCGGACCGGTCCAGCCCTTCGGCGAGCGCAGCACGATCATGGGCCAGCGGTGTCCCGGGTGTTCCCCGGAGGTGTCCTCCCCGGCCCCGGTATGGGCGTTCCCGGCGTTGCGGTGCTCAGCCTGGATGGCGCGGATGTCCGCGAGGCATTGGTCCAGGACCCCGGCGAAGTCCTGGTGCGCCTGCCCGGTATTGCCCGGGTCCTGCACCGTGACGAAGTACGGTTCGTGGCCGTAGCCGCGCAGCAGCTGCTCCAGCTGTTCCTGGGGCATGCGGGCCAGCACCGTGGGGTTGGCGATCTTGTAGCCGTTGAGGTGCAGGATGGGCAGCACGGCGCCGTCCGCCGTCGGGTCCAGGAAGTTGTGCGAGTGCCAGCTGGCCGCCAGCGGCCCGGTTTCGGCCTCGCCGTCGCCGATCACGACCGCGGTCACCAGCTGGGGGTTGTCCAGCACCGAGCCGTAGGCGTGGGCCAGGGAATAGCCGAGCTCGCCGCCCTCGCTGATGGACCCCGGGCTCTCCGGCGCCGCGTGGCTGGGGATACCGCCCGGGTAGGAGAACTGGCGGAAGAGCTCCGCCAGCCCGGCCTCGTCGCTGCCCACGTGGCCGTAGATCTCCGAATAGGTTCCCTCCAGCCAGGCATTGGCCACGACGGCAGGGCCGCCATGGCCGGGACCTGCAATGAAGAGCATCTCGGCAGCGTCGCGGCGGATGACGCGGTTCAGGTGGGCGTATACAAAGTTGAGCCCGGGCGTGGTGCCCCAGTGGCCCAAAAGTCGGGACTTGGTGTCTTCCGGGCTCAGGGGCCGGCGCAGCAGCGGGTTGGAGCGCAGGTAGATCTGGCCGACGGAAAGGTAGTTGGCGGCACGCCACCAGCGGTCCACGAGCTCGAGTTCCTGGCGGCCCATGCTGCCTTGTGCAGCGGTTGCTTGTTCGGTTGCCTGCCCTGCGTTGCCGTTTCCCGTGACTTCATTCCCAGTGCTGCCGGTCATAACCATCCTCACCTTGGGGTTCGCGCCGTGCCCGGCCGTCCCTCCATCGCAACATTTCAGCGGCGCAGGCACAACCACCAACCACTGTCCACATGGGCAGATGTCCCCCTTGTTGCCGGTGCGGGGCAGGGTAGATTGAAGGTGTTTTGGACAGTTCAAATAGTGGGGGAACGGCGTGACCGACGTACACGGCACGGCAGCAACGCAGTCACGCGCGGAAGCAGCCCTGTGGAAAAGCGCCCGCCAGCGGGTCAAGACCCTGAGGAACGGGACCCGGGTGGTGGATTCCACCATCTGGCGGTCCGTCAAAGCCTGGGCCGTGGATTTCGGCATCGTGGCCATCCTGGCAATCACCGTCGCCGTCCTGGTGGGTACCTCCCTGACCGGGACCGCAGGTAAGGCCGCCGGCGCGGCTGCCGCCACCTGGCTCATCGCGCCCTGGCTGTACGGTTTCTGCTGCGCGGGCGGCCGGTCCCTGGGCTCGCTGGCCACGCAGACGGCAGTGGTCCGGATCAGCACGGGCGAAGGACCGGGGTTTTGGCGGGCCGGCTGGGTCATGTTCGCCCGGACCGTCCTGTTCACCGTGATGATCCTTGTGCTGTTCATTAGTACCGCGGAGGGCTCTTCACCTTCCGGCGCCGAGCCGAAGGGACGGCACCTCACCATCGACCGGAGGTTCCCGAAGCTTCCGGCGGGGGCTCCGGAGGTCCCGCCCTATGACCGGCCCGCGGCCGCTTGACCAGCCGTAATACTCCCCCTCGCACATTTCCTACTTACCGGTAGTGTGTACCCAGAATGTTCACGCTGACAATCAACCAGACGGACAGCCGGCGCGACGGTGACCGGGTGCCGCAGTTGCTAAAGGACCTGCGGCACATTCCCGCGCGCCTGGACTTCGACCGCTCGGTCGAGGACGAAGTCCAGGGCATCGTTGAATGCCCTGAACAGGCCGTGGAAGCGGCCCTGGTGGCCCTGCGCAGTGGCCAGTGGTACGTGGGAATCGGCGTCGGGCCGGTCAACGAGCCGCTGCCGAACCAGATCAAGGATGCTTCCGGCCACGGCCTGGTGTACGCACGCCGGGCGGTGGACCGGCTGCGGAACAGCAAGGAGCGCGTTCCGGTGGCCGTCGAAGGGCCCCTTGCGGACATTGCGCACGACGCCGAGGCGGTCCTCCGCCTGCTGGGCCACATCGTCCGGGACCGGTCAGGCGCGGAATGGCGGGTGCTCGACCTGCTGACGCCGGGTGTCCGCGGCCAGCAAAAGGCGGTGGCCCAGGAGCTGGGCATCACCACCCAGGCGGTCAGCAAGGCCGTGGCCCGGGCTCAGTGGAACGAGGAACACGCGGCCAGGCCGGCTGTTGCCCGGCTGCTGGCACTGATCCTTGAGGTGCGGTAGCGGCGCTACTTGGCTGTGGCCGCCATGACGGGCTCGCCGTTGAAGTATTCGAGCTGCCATCCGTCGATGGCGTGGTGGTGCGCCAGGTTCAGTGCGGCGTTGTCCACGCTGGGCAGGGTTTCGCCGATGGCCCGGCTGAGGCTGACGCGCAGAAGGGTGCCGTGGGTGACCACCAGGAGCCGCTGGCCGCTAAACTCCTTGGCGAGCGCTTCCAGGGCGCCGAGGCCGCGGCTGGCAGCTTCGTCCTCGCTCTCGGCCCCCTTGAAGCCGCCCGGGATCCGCAGCGCCTCCAGTTCGGGTCCGGCCTGCATGCCCTCGGCGGGCCCGAAGCTGCGCTCGGTCAGCTCCGGGACGCGCCGGGAGACCGTAAGGCCCAGCCCTTCGGCAATGAGGTCGGCAGTTTCCGCGGCACGGCTCAGCGGCGAGGAGACGATCGCATCCCATTCGTACGGCGAAAGGACGTCAGCGGCGTCACGCGCCTGGCCACGGCCCACCTCGTTCAGCGGAATGTCGGTGGACCCCTGCAGCCGGCGCTCGGCATTCCAGTCGGTCTGTCCGTGGCGGACGAGGGCAAACGTCGTAAGGGTCATGCCTTCCATTCTGCCTTGAGTGGGGACTGGCATCGGAACGTGGCTGGGCACAGCCGGCGGGAACAGGCTGCTTGCAACGAGGGGAACAGCCCGCGCGTACGACGGCGAAACCCGCCCCGGTGCCGTCCGTCAGTTGATTGCCACCACCAGGAAGAGTGCGGCGAGGACAAAGGCGACAGGAGCCATCACCAACCGCTCGGGTTTGCTGCGGGAGATCGCGTTCATGACGACGCCGAGGGCGAAGTATGCCGTCAGAACCCACATGGCCACCGAAGTGAACGCAGCACCGCCCAGCGGATCCGCGAGCCCTGCCTTCCCCAGGGCGACGTATCCGAACACTGCGTAAAGCAGGATGGACACCGCGCTGCCGATGCGCAGGTTCCTGGGGAGGACATCGTGCTGGCCGCCCCACGCGAACCTTCCGAGGGGCCGGCCGGTGATGAGGGCAGCCTGGAACACGGCCAGGGCGGCAAGGATGACGCAGGCGGCGATGGCCGCCGCATGTACCAGGACCATCCCGGCCTACTGCCTAGAGGAGGCTGCGCAGCACGTGCGCCGCGCCGTCGTCGTACACGGAATGGGTGACCTCGTCCGCGATGGCGATGACCTCCTCCGGGGCCTGGCCCATGGCCACCCCCCGGCCGGCCCAGCCGAGCATCTCGATGTCGTTCCTGCCATCGCCCACAGCCACCGTGCGGCTCGGATCGATGCCGAGCTGGAGGCGGAGGTTTTCCAGGGCGCTGGCCTTGGTCACCCCGGCGGCGGCGATGTCCAACCACGCCGTCCAGCCCACCGAGTAGGTGACGCCGGCGAGGCCGATGTGGTCGATGGCCTCGTTGAACTCCTCGGGAGTGTTCTCGGTGCTGAACACCACCACGCGCACGGCCGTGGCCTCGAGCATGGTCTGGAAGTCGACGCCGATGGCCTCGACGCCAAAGCTTGCATCCTGGAACCGCTCGGTGGAGAGGAAGTTGCCATCGGCGTCCTCGAGCGCGTACTTCGCTGAGGGGAGCCGTTCGCGGAGTGCCCGGAGGGCGGGCGCGGGATCGAAGGTGGCCTTGTGGATAATTTCGTAGCCGCCGTCGAGTTCGGGGTGCAGCCGCAGCGTCACGCCGCCGTTGCAGCACACCGCGTAGCCGCGTTCCACGCCGATCTTTTCGATAATGGGCAGCGTGGCGTTCAGGGACCGTCCGGTGGCGATCATCACCTCGTGGCCCGCTTCCACCACGGCCTGCGCGGATTCCCGGACCGCCGGGGACATGTGGCCGTCGTGGTCCACCAGGGTGCCGTCCACATCCAGGGCCACCATCAGTTGCCGGCCGTTGAGGGCGCTGTTGTTGGGTTCTGTGTTTCGCCGGTCATCGTTGCCGGCGACTGAGGTTTCAGTCAGGGTTGTCATTGTTCCAGTGAAACAGACGCCCCCAAACGCCGCTAGGACGCGCGCCACAGGTTTGTTGAACAGCCGGTAAATACTCACAGGTTGTCCACGCTGTGAATGTTTACCCGGGCACCGACCGTTTGGGCCGACAGCCGGGGCCGGGCTCGAATCCTAGGCTTGTTCGCAAATCCTGGCCCTAAGGGCTCTGATACGCGAACAAGCCTAGGAATTTGCGGGCGGCCAGACCCAGGCCCGCGAACAAGCCTAGGAATTTGCGGGCGGCAGCGCCCAAGCCGCCCCGTCAGGTCCTACACCTGCAGCGTCCGCCGGCCAGGTACTGCCGAGATCAGCTCCTGCGTGTACCCGTGTTCCGGCCGCTCCAGCACCGATTCCGTGGTTCCGGCCTCCAGCAGTTCCCCGCCGCGCATCACGGCCACGCGGTCCGAGATCTGCTGCACCACCGCGAGGTCGTGCGAGATGAAGAGGTAGCTCAGTCCGTCCTGCACCTGCAGTTCGGCGAGCAGCGCCAGGATCTGGGCCTGCACGGACACATCCAGCGCGGACACTGCTTCATCCAGCACCACCAGTTCCGGACGCAGTGCCAGGGCGCGGGCAAGGGCCACCCGTTGACGCTGCCCGCCTGACAGTTCTGCGGGATGCCGCCGCCCATAGTCGGCCGGCAGGTGCACCGCGTCCAGCAGCGCGGCCACCCTCGCCCGGCGGTCCGACGGCGTGCCCTCACCAAAGGCGCGCAGCGGTTCGGCCACGCTGTCCGCCACCGTGAAGCGGGGATCCAGAGAGGCGTAAGGGCTCTGGAAAACCACCTGGAAGCGGCGCCGGAGCTGGCGCAGCCGCTCGCCCCGCGCGGCGGTGAGGTCCTCGCCGTCGAACGTCACGGAGCCGCTGGTTGGTTTATCCAGCCGCAGCAGCAACCTGGCCACGGTGCTCTTGCCCGAGCCGCTCTCCCCTACCAGCGCCAGGGTTTCACCGCGCAGGATCTCCAGCGACACGTTGTTGACCGCGGTGAGGGTGCGCGGCCCCTTGGCAGTCCGCGGCAGGTGGAAGACCTTCCGCAGGTTCCGCGCCTCCACCAAGGGACCCTCGAAACTGGCAGTCCGAGGAACGGCCGCAGGAGCTGTGCCGTCCGGCCGGGCTACGCCGGCCACGGTTGGCCGGAGCCGTTTGGGACTCAGCCCTGGTGCGGCGGCGATCAGCTGCCGGGTGTAGGCGTGCCGGGGACTGCCCAGGACCTGCGGCGCTGAACCTGCTTCCACGATCTCGCCCCGGAGCATCACGATGATCCGGTCGGCGCGGTCCGCTGCCACGCCAAGATCGTGCGTGATCAGCAGGACGGCGGTCCCCCGCTCCGCGGTGAGCGCGGCGATGTTGTCCAGGATCTGACGCTGCACGGTGACATCCAGCGCGCTGGTGGGCTCGTCCGCGATCACCAGCCGGGGCCGGGCGGCGAGCGCGGAGGCAATCAGTACCCGCTGGCGCATCCCGCCGGAGAACTGGTGGGGGAATTGCCGGGCCCGGGATTCGGCGTCGTGAATCCCGCTCTCGGCCAGCAGCCCGACCGCGTCCCGGCGGGCGGCCTTCTTCGGTTGCAGCCGGTGGATGGTGAGCGCCTCGGCCACCTGCGCCCCCACGCGCTGCAGCGGATCCAGCGACGCCGTGGGGTCCTGCGGGATCAGCCCGATGTCCCGGCCCCGGACACCTTGCCATTCCTTCCGGGTGAGCCGGGAAAGGTCCGCACCGGCAAAGACCACGGAACCGGAATCCGTGCGGGCGTTACCCGGCAGCAGGTTGATGATGGCGTGCGCGGTGGTGGTCTTGCCGGACCCGGATTCGCCCACGATCGCTACCACTTCTCCGGCGTGGACCTCGAAGCTGACGCCGTGCACGGCTTCCCGGGGCGTGCCGTCCACCAGGTAGCTGACGCGAAGCCCCTCTACCTTCAGGAGCGGTTCGGCAGTTCCGGTGGGCGGGCTGTCCTGAGCAGGGGTAGCCGTCATGTCCTGTTCCTTTCGGGGTCCTGGAAAGCGTGCGAGATGCGGTTGGTGGAAAGGACGACGGCGGCAATCACCAGGCCGGGCAGGGTTACCAGCCACCAGGCAGCCACCAGGTAGTCGCGCCCGCCGGCCACCAGTGAGCCCCACTCGGCGGCCGGCGGCGGGGCGCCGAAGCCGAGGAAGCTCAGGGAGGAGATGGACAGCACGGCCATGCCGAACTCCAGGGCGGACAGCGCCAGCACCGGCCCGGCGGCATTTGGCAGGACATGCCGGAGCAGGATGCCGTGCCAGCGGACACCGGAGGACCGGGCCGCCTCCACGTAGACGGCCGATCCCACGCGGAGCGATTCGGCGCGCATGATGCGGGCGAAGTTGGCCACGCTGGCAATGCCCACCGCGATGGCGATGTTCACCGTGCCGAAGCCCAGCACCGTAATGAGCGCCAGGGACAGCAGGAGGCTGGGGATAGCGAGCAGGACGTCCATGACGCGCATGATGGCGTCGTCCACCCAGCCGCGCAGGAACCCTGCGAGGAGACCCAGCAGTGAACCCGCCACCAGCCCCACCGCTACCGCAACGGCTGTGGCCGCCAGGGACGTGGCGGAACCGTGCACCACCCGGGAGAACAGGTCCCTGCCCAGGCTGTCCGTCCCGAACCAGTGCTCGGCGGACGGCGGTTTGAGCCGGGCCGACGGAACGCCGGTGTCCGGCGGCCAGTGCGTAAAAGCCCCGGGGATCACGGCCCACAGGATCACCACGGCGATGACCAGGACGGCCAGGACCAGTCCGGGGCTTTTGGGCAGGACCCTCGCCGTGCGGGCAAGCCTGGCCACCGCAGACGGTGCTGCCTTACCCGGCACGACGGCGGCGGCCGCGGAGGTCTGTCCGGCGCCGGCCGCCGGTTCCCCTGCCTCCTCCCTCCCGGGGTAAGTCGCGCCAAGTGCGTCCGCTGCCGGTCCCGGGCTGTCCCGGAGAAGTTGCTGCGACATGCTGCCTCCTAGGCGGTGGCCTTGGCCGCGGTGTTGATGCGGGGGTCCACGAGCGGGTAGATCAGGTCAACAACCAGGCTGGTGATGACGAAGATGGCGGCGGCCAGTACCACGAGTGTCTGGACCACCGGGATGTCACGGCTGTTGACGGCCGTGACGGTGAGCCGGCCAATGCCGGTGCGCGAGAAAACCGTTTCGCTGACCACGGCCCCGGCCAGCAGGTTTCCCACCAGGATGCCCAGCATGGTCAGGGTGGGGATGGCCGCGTTGCGCAGGGCGTGGCCGAAGTGGATCAGCGCGTCGCTGGCCCCCTTGGCCCGGATCTGCTCAATGTACGGTTCGCCGAGGGTCTGGTGCAGGCTGCGGATGAGCAGCTGAGCAATCACCGCCGAGGTGGGGATCGCCAGGGTCAGCGCGGGAAGCACCAGGCTCTGGGCGCCGTCGTTCCCCAGTGCAGGAAACAGCCGGAGCCTGAAGGAGAAGAACTGCAGGAGCAGCAGCCCGATCCAGAAAGTCGGCACCGCGATGCCCAGCGGCGGCAGCGAGGCCACCAGCTGGCGGACCCAGCGGTTCCGGCTGAACGAGGCCGCGATGGCCAGCGCACTGCCCAGCAGTACGGCCAGCGCAAACCCGGCCGCCGCAAGCTTGATGGTTTCCGGCAGGACCTCCCCCACTGCCTGCGTGGCGGCCACACCGTTCTTGATGGACACGCCGAAGTCCAGCTGCAGGGCCTTGAACAGCGCTATCACGTACTGCTCGTGCAGCGGCCGGTCCAGCCCGTACTCGCTGCGCAGCTTGGCCACCAGCGCCGGGTCCACCGAGTTCTGTTCGTCCCCGCTGGCCATGATGCTCACGGCGTCCCCCGGGAGGAGGTAGAGGATCAGGAAGGACACGGTGTACGCGGCCCAGAGGACGAACGCCCCCTGCAGCAGCCGCCGGCCGACGTAGCGGATCACTGGGACAGCCAGGCGTCGTAGAAGTCCAGGCGGCTGGAGGCTTCGAACGCCAGGCCGTGGACCTTTTCGTTGGCGGAGATGGTGGTGGACAGTTCGTAGAGCGGGATCGAGTGGGCGTCCGTGATCAGGGTTTCCTGTCCCTGGTCCACCAGTTTCTGGCGGGCGTCCTTGTCCAGTGCTGCGGCCTGCTCGCCCAGGGTGTCGTCCACGGGAAGTTTCTCGCGCAGGTTGCTGCCGCCCCGGGCGGTGGTGGAAGCGAAGACGGTGCGCAGCACGTCCGGGTCGCTGCGGGTCAGGTTGCCGTAGGAGAAGTCGTAGTCTTTGCCGGCCTGCGCGGCGGTGACGTCGGCGATGGTGGTGAACTTCAGCTGAAGGTCCACGCCCACGGCTTTGAGCTGCTGCTGGACCAGTTCCAGGACTTCCTTGGGCGACTGCCAGTAGGTGACCTTGAAGGCGAGCTTCTCGCCGTTCTTTTCCCGGACTCCGTCCGCCCCGGCCTTCCAGCCGGCGTCCTCCAGAAGCTGCTTCGCGCCGTCGGGATCATGGGCCAGCAGCCCGCTGAAGTCCTTGAAGTACGGCGTGGTGTGGGACAGCACGCCCTTGGCGGGCTGGTCCTTTTCGGTCAGGAGAGTGGAGGTGATCTCCTCACGGTTGATGGCCTTGGAGATCGCCTGGCGGACAGCTGTTTCCTTGAGCTTGGGCGTGGACTCGTTCGGGTACAGGTTGTAGACGACGCCGGGGTTGGCCCTGGTTTCGTTCCAGAAACCGTTGCCGTTGAAGAGGGTGATGTCCGCCGCGGAGATGGCCGCCGTCGCGTCGATCTGGCCGGACTGCAGGCTGCCGGTGCGGTTGCCGGCCTCGGGAATGATCTTGAAGGTGACCGTGTCCAGGTAAGCCTCGCCCGTGTTGGTGTTGGTGGCGGCCGGCCAGCTGTAGCCGGCGCGGCGCTCCAGCACCGCTTCCTTGTCCACGGTGTAGCTCTTGACGTTGAACGGGCCGGACCCGGAGAACTTCCCGGCGCAGCGGTCCGCCTCGGACAGGGACGCTGACGACGGCGAAAGCAGTCCCAGCGTGAAGGTGGATGTTGCCTGCAGGAACTGGGCGTTCGGCTTGCTGAAGTCCACCACAACGGTCTGCGGGTCCTTGACGGTGATGGCACTGACGTCACTGAGGTAGGTGGAGCCCAGGCTCGCCTTGGCCCCCAGTGCCTTGATCGCTTCGAAGTTGGTCTTCACGGATGCGGCGTCAATGGCCGTGCCGTCCGCAAAGGTGGCGCCGGTGCGGAGAGTGAACGTGAAGCTGGTGGCATCGCCGTTGGATTCGAACTTCTCCGCCAGCCAGGGCACGATTTCGCCGGATGTCGGGTCCTGCGAGGTCAGCGACGCCACGGTCTGCCGGGCGATCGCGATCGCATCGTTGTTGCCCACCTGCTGCGGATCGATGCAGCCGCGGTCCACGGACAGGGCAAAGTTCAGGTTCCCGCCGGACACCGGGGTGGCGTCGGCGGTTTGCTGCGTGCCGGCGTCGGCCCCGCCTCCGCAGGCCGAGAGCAGCAGGGCTGCGGTTCCAAGGAGGCCGACGACGGCGGCGGGCCGGCGGAAGGGACCGGCGGGCAGGGTGCGGGGCTGGTTCGGGCGGGGCTGGTTGGAGCGGGTCATGCGACGTTTTCGCTTTCGGTCAGGCCGCCGTCCAGGGAGGCGCGGCGGGTCAGCGGGGCGCGGAGGCCCAGGTTTTCGCGGAGGTTGGTGCCTTCGTATTCGGTGCGGTAAACGCCGCGGTCTTGCAGGCGCGGGACGAGTTCGTTGACAATCTCGTCCAGCCCGCCGGGAACGATCCAGGGGGTGATGTTGAAGCCGTCAACGGCGCCGGCGTGGGCGTATTCGGCGAGCTTGTCGGCGATGCCATCGTAGGAACCCACCAGGCCGCGGCCGTTGAGCCGGGAGCGTGCGGCGACGAACTGGCGGATGGACTGGCCCTTGTCCTTGGCCTCCGCGCGCCACTGGGCCGCGAGTTCCTTGGCGCTTGCGCCGTGGAAGGCGTTGCCGCGGGTGGGGTTGGTGACGTCCACGACGGGGTCCGTTTCGGGAAGCGGACCGTCGGGGTCGTAATCGGTGAGGGTCCGGCCCCAGAACTGTTCCAGATACGCGATGGACGTCTCGGGGCCCACCTGCTGTTCGCGGACCCATTGGTGCTTCTCCTCCGCCTCGGCCTCGGTGGCGCCAAGGATGAACTCCTGGCCGGGGAAGATCTTCACGTCGTCGGCGGGTCGGCCAGCCTTGAGGGTGCGCGCCACGATGTCCTCGCGGAACCTTTTGGCGTCCTCGAGCTCGGCGTGCCGGGAGAAGATCACGTCGGCGTTCCGGACGGCGAAGTCCCGCCCGTCCGCCGAGTCGCCGGCCTGGAAGAGCACCGGATGGTGCTGTGAGGAGCGCGGCAGGCGGCCGGTGATGTCGACGTCGAAACTTGCGTCCGTGCGCCGGACGGGTGTGATGCTGCCTTCTTCTAGCCAGCGCCCGGCATCCCGGGACCCGGCGATTGCGCCGTCGGCCCAGGAATCCCAGATCGCTTTGGCTGTCTGGACGAAGGCCTCGGCCCGGATGTAGCGGTCCTCGTGCTTGAGGAACCCGCCGCGCCGGAAGTTGGCACCGGTCCAGGCGTTGTCCGTGGTGACGATGTTCCAGGCCGCCCGCCCGCCGGAGAGCAGGTCCAGGCTGGCCAGGCGGTGCGCCAGGTCTGCGGGATCGTTGTAGGTGGTGTTCTGGGTGGCCACCAGGCCGATGTTGGTGGTGACGGCGGCCAGGGCCGCGAGGGCTGTCTGGGCATCGGGGCGGCCGGCGACGTCGAGGTCGTGGATGCGGCCCAGGTGCTCGCGCAGGCGCAGTCCCTCGCCGAGGAAGAACGCGGAGAAGAGGCCGCGCTCCGCCGTCTGGGCCACCCGGCGGAAGGATTCGAAGTCCGTTTGGGACCCGCTCTCCGGAGTCTTCCAGACGGTGGTGTGGTTGACGCCCTGGAAGAAGACGCCGAACTGGATCTGGCCGTTGCCGGCGGGGCGGTGGTGGGTGCTCATGATGCTCTCTTTCAGGCCGCGGCGTAGCGGTTGGCGGGGCGGGGAAGGCCGAAGGTTTCGCGGAGGGTGGTTCCGGTGCGCGGTGCGGCCACACCGGCACGGCGCAGTTCCGGCAGCACCTGGGCGGCCAGTTCGGGCAGGTCAACGTCCAGGACGGCGGGGTGGAGCCGGACGCCGTCGGCTGCCCGGAACAGCTCGACCAGCAGCTCGACGAGCCCTGCCGCACTGCCGACGTACCTGGCGCCGCCCTGCCAGGGTTCGTACGCATCAAGCTCCGCGAGGCGCTCCGCCGCGGCCTGGCCACGGGAGTCGAGGACGACGTCGAGCTCCACCAGGGTGCGCGGGGTTCCGGCCGCTGCTGCCGCAGTCGCCGCGGCCGCCAGTCCGTCAACGGAACCGGCGGCGGCGAGCGCCACATCCGCTTCGACGGCGGGGATCAGGTCCGCCGGTGCGAAGACCACCAGCTGGCCCTGCAGCGGGCGGGGAATGATGGACGGGCCCTTCACGGAGAATCTGTCACCGTCAAAGTCGGCGTAGTGGAGCTTATCCCGGTCCAGGTAACGGCCGGTGGCTGCGTCCCGGATGACAGCGCCGTCCTCCCAGGAATCCCAGAGCCGGCGGCCGGCCTCCACCACGTCCGCTGCCTCGGCCAGGACATCGGCTTCGGCGAGTGCCTCGCGGCCCACGGACTGTGCCTCGGCGGGTTCGTTGGCGGCGCTGACCAGCCAGCCGGCCCGGCCGTGGGAGGAGTAGTCCAGGCTGGCCAACTGCGTGGCCACATGGAACGGCTCGGTAAACAGCGTTCCCGCTTCGGGAACCAGGCCGAGGGAGCGGGTCAGCGGAGCCGCGAAGGCCGCGCGCTGCACGGCGTCGATCCGGCCCGCGATGCCGGTGCTGCCGGCATCCAGTACGCGGGAATCGCGGAAGGTGGCCAGGTGGAAGCCTGCGATGTCCGCGGCCTGCACGGTTTCCCGTATCCGGCCGCCGCCCAGCAGGGCGCCGGGAAGGTGGGCGGCGCGGCGCCACGCAGCCGGGTGGGCGCCGTCGCCATCGAGCTCGAGCGCCACTATTTTGGAGCGCAGTTCAGGTACAGGTGTTGAAGCCATGGTTTCCTTCTTCAGGGCCGCAGGGCGGCCGGGACGACATTCACTTGCCGCGGGGCGGCCAGGTCTGTTTCCGGAGCACCCCGCCACAAAATGCCTGAGGGTTGCCGCAGCACCAGCCGGTCCTTGGCGTGCTGACTCTTGACCTATGGCTTGAATGTAGGAGCCGGTCCAATGCGTTGACAAACGCGGTTGTCGCGCGGCGTCAACGCAGGAAATCCCGCGTCAAACAGCGGTTTTTGGCGTCATCTGGGCTCTTCGGCCCACACCCGGAAGCGGGCTCCGTGACGGCCTGTTTCCCCGGGTTTAGCCCGGTGACAGGGCCGCTTGGGACCGGGTGGGCAGGCTCGTAGGGTCATGCCATGCCTACCGCTTCCGCTGTCCCCCTGTCAGTACTCGATCTCAGTCCAGTCCCTGCCGGGCAGTCGGCCGGTAACGCGCTGCGCAACAGCATTGACCTTGCTGTAGCGGCCGAGGGCCTTGGCTACCACCGCTTCTGGCTGGCCGAGCACCACCTGAACCCCGGCGTCGCCGGTTCCGCCCCGCACGTGCTCTCCGCCCTGGTTGCCGCGGCTACCCGGACCATCCGCGTGGGCACGGCCGCCACCATCCTGGGTAACTACCGGCCGCTGCAGGTGGCGGAGAACATCGGCACGCTCGCGGCCGTGTACCCGGAACGGTTGGATTTGGGGTTCGGACGGTCAGGGCAGCCCAGCATGCCGGCCGCGGATTCGACGGGTGCAGGACGGACGACGGCGGAGCCCGCCTCCGCCGTTTACGGCTCCGGCGCGGGTGCGGGCGGTGCTGGTGCTGGTGCGGACGGCACCGCGCTTCATGCGGGCTCAGCCGGCGCGGGCGCTCCGGCGCAACCGGACGAGGGAGCCCGGGTGGTGGACGGGCTCCTGGTCCCGGCGGCCCGGCGGCTCTTCAATTCCGTCCTCCCGCGGAAGTTCCGCCTCCAGGCCGAACTCCTGGGCCGCGAACCCGGCGACGCGGACAACTTCGAAAGCGACGTCCAGGACGTGATCGGGTTCTTCACCGGCGGCTTCCGGACCCGGCACGGCGAGGAAATCACTGTCACTCCGGCGCGGGGCACCACGCCCCAGTTCTGGATCCATGGTTCAACGGCCGGTCCCAGCGCCCGCCTGGCCGGGAAGCTCGGCCTGCCGTTCGGGGCGAACTACCACGTCTCCCCCGCCACCGTGCTGGATTCGGTGGCCGAGTACCGGGCCCATTTCAAGCCGTCGGCCGCGCTGGCGGAGCCATACGTCACCGTCTCCGCGGACGTCCTGGTGGCCGATGACGGGCAGACCGCCCGCACCCTTGGTGCCGGTTATGCCGCCTGGGTGCACAGCATCCGCACCGGCCACGGCGCCATCCCCTACCCCGCACCCAGTGACGGCGGCCGCCTGGATGCGCAGGCAGCCGCACCCGAAACCGGGGCTCCGGACCTCATCCGGGACCGGGTGGAAACGCGGTTCGTGGGCGGCGCGGCGCAGGTGGCGGACCAATTACGCGACCTGCAGCACGCCACGGGCGCCCAGGAACTGTTGATCACCACCATCGCCCACAACCACCGGCACCGCGTGCGCTCCTACGAACTGCTGGCTGCCGAGTGGGGCCTGGCCTGAAGTTTGTCCCATCACCATCCACACACGAGAAGGAAAAGTCATGACCACTGAAACCGAAACAGACACGCAGCTCGTCACGGCCGCAGAAGCCGCCCAACTGATTGCCGGCGGTGCATTGCTGGTTGACGTCCGCAGCGACGCCGGACGCAACAGCACCGGGGCAGTCCCGGGAGCACTGGTGGTGGACCGCGGGCGCGTGGAGGAGGATTTCGGCCCCGGTTCGGACAAACGCCTGGCGCAGGTTGAGGGCACGGACCAGAAGATCGTGGTGTTCTGCGGCTCCGTGAACGGCTCCGGCCCGGTTGCACGGAAACTTGAGCTGCTCGGTTACGCCAACGCGGTGCACGTTGACGGCGGTTTCCCCGCCCTGCGCGACGCCGGTGTACCGACCACCGGGCCCGTCGACACCGCTAGCTAGGCGTCCGCCGATTCCCTGGGCCGGGGAACCTGGCCCGGCACCGATCCCGGCACCGACAGGCGCCACCCGCCAAAGAACCTAGTCACTAGAAACTCAGTCGATAGGAACTGAGTCGACGGGAACTGAGCCGCGGGACACCGACGTGGCAGGCAGCGGTGCGCCGGGCACTGCGGCGCGGGCCGTCGTCGTACTTTCCTTTCCGGAGCGTGCGACGGCGGCCCTCGCCTTGCGTGCCGCCACAGCGATCCGCCCGGCGTCCGCCCCTCCGGCCAGCAGTGCGGCGGCCAGCAAGGCGCAACACAGCAGGATTCCCTGGTGGAAGGCCTCCCGGGCATTGCCACCGGAGGCACCCTCGCCTAGGAACATGCCAGCGGCCGCGGCGGAGCAGAGTGCGGCGGAGAAGCGCTGGCTGAGTTGGTAGAACCCCGCAGCCACGCCGGCCGCCCCTTGCGGGGCATGGGCCAGCGTGAGCGTTTGGTTGGGCGCCACCACCAGTCCTGTGGCCACGCCCTGCAAGAGCCCCACCCCGGCGACGATGGCTGCGGCAGCACCGGCGTCGAACCCCTGGACCGCCCAGTCCTTTGCCGGGAGGCAGGCCAGCCCCGCGGCGATGGCGGCCACGATTCCCGTCCTGCCGTACCGCGCAACGAACCTCCAGCTGAGGCTGGAGGCCAGCAGCATTCCGGCGGCCTGCGGTGCCAGGATCGCAGCAGCTGCCAGCGGCGGCAGGCCCGTTCCGGTCAGGAAGTACAGGGAGGTCACGGCCGCCATGGCCGCTCCGACGCCGAACTGGCACAGTGCCACCACCGTGCCCAGGAGATACCCGGGCGACCTCACCAGGGCCGGGCTGAGCAGCGGCGTGCGGCCGCGCCGGTGATAGAAAAACTCCCATCCCGCGAAGGCAAGTACTGCAACGGCACCCAGCGCTGCCCACAGGACTGCCACCGGGCCCGGACCGTAAATGGTGGGCACCAGCGATGCCACCACCACAGCACCCAGGAGCACTGCCCCGGGGACATCCACGGCGGAGCGGCGCGGTCCAGCCTCGCTTGAGCCGTGGACGCGGCTGGGGCTGTCTGAGCGGGCGGCGTCCGTGCCGTGGCTGCCTGTGCTTCCTGACCTGGCTTGGCCGGGCTGCGGCGTCGCCCGCGGAAGATAGACCAGGGCCAGCGGCACCAGGACCAGCACGAGCGGGACGTTGACCAGGAACAACAGCCGCCAGCTCAGGGCGGGATCGCCGGCGGACAGAATGATGCCGCCCACCACGGGGCCGCAGACGGCTGCCGTGCCACCGGCGGCCGCGTAGTAGCCCAGGGCCTTGGCCCGTCCGGAGCCGGTAAAGATGTCCTGGAGGAGGCCCAGCACCTGGGGATTCAGCGTGCCGGCACCCAGTCCCTGCAGCAGGCGGGCGGCGATGACGACGGCGGGATCCGATGCGAGTCCGCCGAGGAGGCTGAAGGCGCCGAACACGGCAATGCCGGCGATGAACAGTTTCCGGCGGCCCAGCAGGTCACCCAGCCGCCCGGCCGGGACCAGCGCGACGCCGAAGGCCAGGGAATAGCTGGCAAGGATCCACTGCACCTGCCCGCTGTCCGCGTGCAGGCCGGCTGCCATGGCAGGGACGGCCAGCACGAAGACCGATTGATCGAGCAGGCTCACGAACCCGGCGCCGAGGCACAGCCACAGCGCGGCCCGCGGTGACGGCGTGCCCCTGGTCAGTGGAGTGCTTGCCCCTGCGATTCGGCCCATATCGGGACCCTAAGCCCGGGCAGCAGGGCACTCCTCATCCGGCGTCGGAGCGTTAATCCCGGTGAAGTCCGGTTACCTGAGGCTTCCGTGAGGGGTCCTTGTGTGACAGGTCCCGTGACGCCGGCCGGGTGGGCGGAGCCGCAATTGCACATCGGGCGACATGCTGGGAAACGCGGCTCAAAACAGTTTGGGACGCGCCGCTGCGCGGTCCTACCGTGGCCGCATGACAGCCCTCCGCAGCACCCCCGCAGTCCATCCCCGCCCGGTTCCGGACGCGGAGGTGACGGCGTGACCGTCTTTGAATCCGTCCTGGACGGCATCGGGGGCACGCCCCTGGTCCGCCTGCGCCGCCTCGGGGCGCGATTCCGTCCAAGGATCTACGCCAAGTTGGAATTCCAGAACATCGGCGGCAGCGTCAAGGACCGGGCGGCGCTGTCCATGATCCGGGCCGCCGAACGCGAGGGGCTGCTCCGTCCCGGCGGGACGGTGGTGGAAGGAACCAGCGGCAACACCGGCATCGGGCTGGCCATGGTGGCGGCGCAGCTGGGGTACCGGGCCGTGATTTTCGCCCCGGCGGCAACCGCTGGGGAGAAGGTCCGGCTGCTGCGGGCCTACGGCGCCGAGGTGCATCTGGTGGCCGATTTCGTTCCGCGCGACCATCCGGGCCATCTGGCTTCCCGGGCTGCCGCGTACACCGCAGCCACCCCCGGCGCGTGGCTTGCCCAGCAGTACGACAACCCCGCCAACCCAGCTGCCCACTGGCACACCACGGGCCCTGAGATCTGGGATGACACGGAAGGGTCCGTCACCCATCTGGTGGCGAGCGTGGGAACGGGCGGCACGCTGTCCGGCACCGGCGGTTTCCTGAAGGACGCCAGCGGCGGTTCGGTGCGGGTGGTGGCGGCTGATCCGGAGCATTCCCGGTACGGCGGCGGCGACGGTGCGCTGAAGTACGGGGAAGGCGCCGGCCATGCCCTGCACCCCGAATCCGTGGAGGACATCTGGCCGGAGGCGTTCGACACCGGCGTTGTGGACCAATACATCCGGGTCAGCGACCGTGACGCGATTTATACCGCCCGGCGGGCAGCCCGCGAGGAGGGGCTGCTGACTGGAGCAACGGGCGGAACGGCGCTTGCTGCCGCACTGACCCTGGCGGAAGGCCTGGACGAGTCCCACACCATCGTGGTGGTACTTCCCGATTCAGGGCGGAACTACCTGTCCACCTATTTCGACGACGGCTGGCTCGCCTCGCTGGGCTTCCTCGAACCGGACAGTCCCCGGGGAACCGTGCGGTCGCTGCTGCCTTCCGTTGACGCCGAAGGACCGGCGCCCGGAGTGCCGCTTCTGCCGTCAGGGCAGGCTGTTGGCGAGTCGATAGCCCTCCTGCGCGCACGGGGACTGGGGCCCGCCGATCCCGCTTTCCTGGTCCTGGACCGCGGCGCGCGGCACGGCACTGTCCACCCCAGGGAGGTCCTGGCTGCCGTAACCCTCGAGTCGCTGCAGGCGCTGGAGTCCCAGGCCGGGCCATCGGCGGCGTCCCTCCTTGCCGCAGTGCCCTACCGTGCGGTGGGGGTTGGAACACCTGTGCCCGGCGCTGCGGGCGACGACGGCGTCGGTGGGGCCGACGAAGGGGTGGCTGGCGAGGACGTGGCTGGCGGGAATGTGGCTGACGGCGATGAGCCCACCCGGGGCGCGCTTGTTGCTGCAGGCACAGGCACGTCAGCCCATGAAGTATTGGCGGTCCTGGTTGACGGGCGGATCACGGCAGCCGTGCCTGCCGGCTGGCGGGCCGGTGTACGGGGCGCGGACGCCGCGGCGGCGGGCTCAGTAACCTTCAGCCGGTAATGGAACACCATGCCGTCCTCGTTCTCACGGCTCCCTGAGATGCCGGCGACGGCCATCGAGGGACCGGCCACGGCCTCGGCCCAGGCATGGGCTTCGTCCCAAAAAACTTCCTGGGGCCAGCGCGGATAGTCGAGCAGCATGGCCACGGACAATGTCAGCTGCGGCGGCCCGTAGCCGGCGCAGGTGCCGAACCCCAGGATGTCCACCGACGAGCCTTCGGTGAGGAGCGACGGGTGCCGGGGCATCGTTGTCACGGCGCTTTCAAGCCCGTCCGCGTAGACGTCCCGCTGAGCAAGGGAGCAGAGCCGGGCGCGGAAGGCGGCCAGGTCTGCTCCGCAGAGCATGTTGATCCTATGGGTGAGAGTGGCTGGCACACGGTCTCCTGTGGTGGCTGGTGTTGAGGCTGCTGTTTGCGGTCCGGACAGGTGGCGTCACGGCACCGCGGCCCTGCCGGTCAAGGTCGCCGGCGCTGCTGCCGTAGGTTCCGGGGTGGGTGGTTCTGGGGTGCCGGCTTTTGAAGTGACATCATTTGAAGCGACGGGTGTTGCAGTGCGCGGCAGGAGTACTCCTGCGTCTGCCGTCCGGCGAGCCAGACGGACTCCTTCGAGGTGGCCGAACATCCGGCGCGTGCCGGCGTCGCTCCTGATCCAGATCACGCCGGAATCGGCCGTCTTGGCGTCCACGGTTCCGTGAAACGAGAACCCGTCAGGCAGGTGGACGTCAACCAGGTGCCCCGCGTCGAAACCTCGCCAGTCCTGGCCCTGATCAGCGGCTTCCTCGTGTCCACGGGCTGCCTTGCCCCCGGAGGATCTGCGCGGCTTGGCGGAGGATCCCCGCCGCCGTCGCGATCCCTGTCGCACGTTCACATCGGTACTGGGCCCGGCCGCATCCTTGCGGTGTTCGTCGCCAGCAGTTGCTCCGCCGGCCACTTCTTTGCGTGCCGCCGGCGCCGGCGGCCCCGGGTTTGCGTCCATTGGTTTCCCCCTGTTGATGCCTGTGCCATCACACAACCACCGGGGTGGGGGCATCACAACACTGTCCGCAATGCGCCGTCGCGCAAGGCAAAACATGTCCCCGTGTTGCCCTAAGTGACTGCCGGAGACGCCCTGTTTCCCGCTGGTTGGATGCAGCCTGCCCCACCGATAGCCTGTCGGTTCAAGGACCGGTCCAGCGCCGGTTGGAAGCACCGACCGGAGGCGCGGGTTGGAAGTAAAGACGAGGCCGGCCGAACCCCACGGCGGAAGGGCAGGAACATTGACAGTCCCCACACAGGCATTGGAGACCGCCGTGATTCGCACGGTGCGGGAATCTGAATATGAGGCCGTCGGTGAGCTGACCTTCCGTGGTTTTGGGCACCACTTGCCGGGAGCCAAGCAGCCCGACGCCGAGCGGCTGGACCTGCTGGCGGACGCCGCGGCCCGGGCAGCGGCCGGCGAGCTGCTGGTAGCCGAGGACACCACCACCGGTGAACTGCTGGGCACGGTGACGGTGCTGCAGCACGGTTCGGCCCTGGCGCGCCAGGCAGAGCCGGGTGAAGCGGAAGTCCGGCTGCTGGCCGTGCTGCCCGAAGCCCGGCGCCGGGGACTCGGGTGGCTGCTGCTGGACCGGGCGTTGGAAATCGCCGTGGCACAGGGTGCAGAGCGGATCGTCCTCGACACCGGCGTGGACAACCACGGGTCCCAAAACCTCTACGAGCGGTACGGCTACGTGCGCCGCCCCGACCGCGAGAAGCCCCGGCCCGCACCCAAGGTCCAGCTCGCCGTCTTCACCCTGGACCTCGCAAGCAGCTAACCACTCCCCCGACTGGCCTGGCCGCAGAAGCCGCGCCTCCAAACCGCGCGCCGTCGAGCCCATTCCTAAGCTTCTTCGCAGAACCGCGCCTTCACGGTTCTGATCTGCGAACAAGCCTCTGACCAACGGCCACTGGCATCCCGGCACCCGGGCGAAGCCCGGCGGACAGCAGCTTCCGCCGGAGTTTGTCGGGATCCACCAGATCGGCCCACCGCCAGCGGACGAAGCCGTGGCACAGCGCGCGGATACGGTCCTCGCGGAGCTTCTCCCGGTAGACGGCTTCCTCTGCAGTCATCCCGTCCCGCTGCGCGGTCTCGACATACTTGCCCTTGCCGTCGAACTCCCCCACCACGCCGTGCCGCGGCCACCAGAAGTCGCTCCTGCCAATGAAGCCCGCACCGTCGTTGAAGACGTGCTGCAGTACGGGCTGCTCGAACCCGAGAAACTCAAAAACGGCCCGGCTGTAGGACTCTCCGACGGACTCGGGCAACGGGCTGGCAAGGGCAACCACACGTTGTGCGCGGCGCCGGCCAGCCGCCGTAGGAAGCTCTGCGATGCCGGCCGCAACTCCCGGCACGGTCAGCAGGCTGTCGCCGGGACCAAGGACGCCCGTCCCTCGAAGCCTGCGGGCAGCGCCGTCGGCAACCACCAGGGCCTGGTCCAACTCCTCGGCTGCCAGGACATCCAACGTGGTCCGGATCAGCCCTGAACACAGGAATTCCCCAGACCGGATGGGCTCCGGCACGGCTCCAAGCCGGTACCGGAGTGGGTAGGACCGCGTCCGCCGGACTTCCTCCGCCGCGCCGCTCTCGCCCAGGACCAGGACCGTGGATTTGCGGGTTCCGCTGCGGCCGGGAAGGGTCGTGGCCAGCTCAACGCAGGGCGGCGTCCCCAGCGTGGGCAGCCCACTGGCAACGGCTGCCGTTTGCCCGCACAGAACCGCACCTTTGACGGACCTGGCCACCGCCGTCGTCGTCCATGCGAAGCGTTCGGAAGGGCGCGCCCGCAGCCAGTCCTCAGTGTGCATGTAAAAGCCGCGCCGGATCCGGACCAGCTGACCCGCCCGGAAGGCTCGGTGCAGGGTGTCGGTGGTGGCGCCGGTGCGCAGGATGGCAGCGGTATCGATCAGCCCAGGCGGGATCTCCATCCCCACAGAATGCAGGTCAAACAGCCCACACGGCAGTCAGCGAAACCCCTATGTGGACAGCCGTCGGACCGCCTCGAGGGAGCCCTAAGCCTGTTCGCGGATCAGAACCGTAACGGTTCGGATTCGCGAACAAGCCCGGGAAAAACGAAACCTACAGGACCGGAAGGACCTCAAGGCCGCCCAGGTACTTCTGCAGGGCCTTGGGCACGTTGACCGAACCATCGGCATTCTGGTGGTGCTCCAGCAGGGCAACAATCCAGCGGGTGGTGGCCAGGGTGCCGTTCAGCGTGGCCACGGCGCGTGTGCCCTTGGCGACGCCCTCGGCGTTGACCGCACGCTCGCGGATGTTCAGGCGGCGGGCCTGGAACGTGGTGCAGTTCGAGGTGGAGGTCAGTTCGCGGTAGGCGCCCTGGGTAGGGACCCAGGCTTCGCAGTCGTACTTGCGTGCCGCGGAGTTGCCGAGGTCGCCGGCCGCGGTGTCGATGACCCGGTAGGGCAGCTCGCACTTGGCCAGCATTTCCTCTTCCCAGGCCAGCAGCCGCTGGTGCTCGGCGGCGGCCTCTTCAACAGTGGTGTAGATGAACATCTCCACCTTGTTGAACTGGTGCACGCGGATGATGCCGCGGGTGTCCTTGCCGTGCGATCCGGCTTCGCGGCGGTAGCAGGAGCTCTGGCCGGCGTAACGGATGGGGCCGGCGGAGAAGTCCAGGATCTCGTCGGCGTGGTACCCGGCCAGGGCCACCTCCGAGGTGCCCACCAGGTAGAGGTCGTCTTCAGCGAGACGGTAGATCTCGGCGTCGTGCTTCACGTCGAAGCCCGTGCCCTGCATGGTCTCCGGGCGCACCAGCGTGGGCGTGATCATGGGGACGAAGCCGGCATCGATGGCCTGCTCCATGGCCATCTGCAGCAGCGCCATCTCCAGCCGGGCACCGACGCCGCGGAGGAAGTAGAAGCGTGAACCGGAAACTTTGGCACCGCGTTCCATGTCGATGGCGCCGATCAGCTCGCCGATCTCCAGGTGGTCCTTGGGCTCGAAGTCCGGGAACTCGCGCGGCGTGCCGACGGTCTTGACCACCACGTAGTCGTCCTCGCCGCCTTCGGGAACGCCGTCCTCAACGAGGTTGGGGACGGTGCGCAGCAGTTCTTCCTGCTTGGTCTGCGCGGCGTCTGCCTCGGCGGACGCGGCCTTGACCGAGTTGGCCAGTTCCTTGACCTCGGCCAGCAGCGCCTGCTTTTCCTCGCCCTTGGCCTGCGCCACCTTCTTGCCGAACACGTTCTGCTCGGCCCGGAGGTTTTCGTAGCGGATCAGCGCGGCACGGCGGGCGGAATCCGCGGAGATGATCGCGTCCACCACTGATTCGTCCGCGCCGCGGGCGCGCTGGCTGGCACGGAACTTGTCCGGGTTTTCGCTGAGGTCTTTTACGTCGATCACCTGACAAGGGTATCCAATACAGCGCACGACGGCGGGCGGCCGGGACAGATGGGTCCGGCGCGCCTTCCGCCGGGCTACTGTGGAACCACCATGAGCGACTGGATTCTCTACCTGCTGACAGCGGTGGCCCTTGCCTTTGCCATCTCCAGCTGGTGGGGCGTACGCCGGCTGAAGGCCCTGCATATGCGCAGCGCCGTGGCCGGCGACGCCTATGATCCCGGCCTGGAAAAGCAGCGGGTGGCGGTGATCATCAACCCCATCAAGGCACGCGCAGCCGAGGCACGGGCGGCCATACAGCGGGCCTGCCTCACCGCCGGCTGGGATGAGCCGGTCTTTTACGAGACCACGGCCGAGGACCCCGGTTTCACCCAGATGCAGGCAGCCCTGGCCACCAAACCGGACGTCGTCCTGGTGGGCGGCGGAGACGGCACGGTCCGGGTGGTGGCCGAGGCACTGGCGCACACGGATGTGGCCATGGGACTGATCCCGCTGGGGACGGGCAACCTGCTGGCACGGAACGTGGACGTGGACGTCACGGACCTGCACGGCTCCGTCCAGACCGCGCTCTTCGGCCGGCAGCGCTCCATCGACACGGCCCGGATGGCCATCGAGAATTCCCGCACGGGCACCTATTCGGAGCACGTTTTCCTGGTGATTGCCGGGATCGGCATGGATGCAGAGGTCCTGGCGGATACGAACGACGGCCTGAAGAAGGCGGTGGGCTGGCTCGCCTACACCGAGTCCGGCATGCGGCACCTTCCAGGCCGGCGCAAAAAGGTGTCCATCTCCCTGGACGGCAGCCCGGAACAGGTCCGGAACATCCGCAGCGTGCTCTTCGCCAACTGCGGCCTGGTGCCCGGCGGCATCGACCTCATTCCGCAGGCCATGATCGACGACGGCATGCTGGACGTGGTGGTGATGAGCCCCCGCAGTGCGCTCGGCTGGCTGCTGATGTACGGCAAGATCATCTTCAAGCACAGCGGAAAGCTGCCGATCATGACCGTGTACCGGTCCGGCAGGATCGTCATCAAGTGCCCGGAACCGATGCCCACGCAGCTGGACGGCGACACGTCAGGTGAGGCAACCAAGCTCACGGTTCAGGTGCAGCCGGCGTCCCTGCTGGTGCGGGTCCGGGGGATTTCCGGGCCCGACGTCGGGACTGCCGCTTAGCGGATCAGCCGCCGGTGCGGGGCAGGACTCAGTGGTGGTCCGGCTTGGTTTCTTTGGCGGCCTCCGAGGCGGCCTTTGCGTGGGCACGTTCCTCTGACTGCTCGCGGATCATCGCCTGTTCTTCCTCGAAGCGCAGGCGGTCGGCGCGGTCGGCGTCGTCGCCGTCCCAGTCCTGGTTGTCGGCGGAGGGCTTGGGGTTGACGATCATCCCCTGGCCATCGTTCTCGGTGCTGCTGCCGGCTGACATGACCCGCTCCCTTCGTTAGGGGCCACTCTTCATGTGGATCAGGCAAGCATACGCACAGTGCAGAACCCGGGGAAGTACCCCGGGCGGCATTTACCTACGCTGTGGGCGAAGGTCCGGAACCGCTTTCCACCTGCAATAATTCCGTGTCCAGTATGGATTCCACCCAGTTCCGGGACGCCGCGAAGGCACGGTCCGAGGTGTGCGGTTGAACCTCGATGGGCTGCCGGTCCGCCCGTGGGTATGAGCCGAGGAAGCGGGTTGCGGGGCTGATGCGGTGGAGCCCGGCCAGTGCGTCAGCCATCCTTGCGTCGCCCACATGCCCGTCGGCGTCGATGCTGAAGAAGTAGTGGCCCAGGTACTGGCCGGTGGGCCTGGATTCGATCCGGCTCAGGTTCACGCCGCGGTTGGCGAACTGGTCCAGGATTTCCATCAGGGCGCCGGGACGGTCCTCAGGCAGCGGGACCGCCACTGTGGTTTTGTCTGCGCCCGTGCGTTCCGGAAGCTTTCCGGGACGGCTCACCAGTACGAAGCGGGTGACTGCGCCCGGGTTGTCGCCAATGTTCTCGGCCAGCACCGGGAGGCCGGGCTGTTCCTGCGCAACCAGGGGAGCGCAGATGGCGGCGTCGTAATGGCAGTCAGGCTCCAGCAGGCCCATTGCGGCAGCAGCCGTCGAGGATCCGGGAACGTATTCCGCACCGGGAATATGCTGATCCATCCAGAGACGGCACTGCGCCCACGCGTGGCCATGCGTGGAGATCCTGCGGACGTCGCCGAGGCGGGTGCCGGGACGTGCCACCAGCACGAAGCTGATGGGCACCAGCACTTCCCGGACGATCCGCAGTTCCTGGCCGCCGGCGATCGCGTCCAACGTGGCAGTGACTCCGCCCTCCACGGAATTCTCGATGGGCACCATGGCAGCATGGGCGGAGCCTTGCCGGACTGCATCCAGGGCGGCGTTCACGTTGGAAGCAGGCACCCGGACGGCGTCCCCCGCACCGGGCACCTGCATCAGCGCCGCTTCGGTGAACGTTCCTTCGGGGCCGAGGAACGAATAGGTGGGCACAGCGCCGGGCACTAAAGCACCATCGGCTTGAGCCCGTTGTCGGAGACCAGGGGCTTGCCCGACTCCAGCCACTGGTCCATGCCGCCCGAGACGTTGATCGCCGTATAGCCCTGCCCGGTCAGCCACTGCGCGGCACGGAAGGAGCGGCCGCCGGTGCGGCAAATGACGTAGACGTCAGCGTCCGGGTCGAGCTCGTCGAGCCGGGCCGGAATCTGGTCCAGGGGGATGTGCAGGGCACCTTCTGCGTGGCCGGCAACCCACTCGTAGTCTTCCCGGACGTCCAGGATGACGGCGTCATCAGGAACATCGTTGACGGGCACGGAATCGAAGTCGCTCATGGGGAATCCCTTCGTGGCAGATCGAAAGTCAGCTTCCAGCCTAGTGCTTGCACCCCGCCGAAGGGCCTGCGGCCGGGCACGTTACGCTTCTAGGAGACCCCCAGGAGGACCAGTGCCCGAAGAGCTCCACAGCCTCTCCGCCGTCCAGTTGCGGGATGTCCTGCGCGGCGGCCAGGTCTCGGCCGTGGAAGCTGCGGAACATTTCCTGGACCGGATTGGGCAGCGCAATCCGCTGCTGGGGGCCTTCATCACCGTGACGGCGGAGCAGGCCATCGAACAGGCCCGTGCCGCGGACGCCCGCCACTCCCGCTCCCGCACCGGCGAACTGCCACTGCTGCACGGGATGCCGCTGGCCTTCAAGGACCTGACCGATGTTGCCGGTGTGGTGACCACCCACGGCAGCGCCGCCCTTGACCACAAGCCGGCACCCGCGGATGCGCCCCTCGTGGCGCACCTCAGGGAAGCCGGCGTCATCTCCCTCGGCAAGACTCAGGTGCCCGAATTCGGCCTGACGGCCTACTCCGAAAACCGCGTTGCACCGCCGTCGCGCAATCCGTATGCCCCCAGCAGGAGCTCGGGCGGCTCCTCCGGCGGCAGCGCTGCCGCCGTGGCCGCCGGTCTGGTCCCCTTCGCTCCCGGGACCGACGGCGGCGGTTCCGTTCGGATCCCGGCGGCGGCCTGCGGGCTGGTGGGCCTGAAGCCGGGCCGCGGCGTGGTGCCCAGCGGGGAAAGCCAGGGCGATCCGGCCCGGCTGGTGGTCGCAGGACCGCTGGCCAGGACCGCCGCCGACGCCGCCCTGATGATGGACGCGCTGGTTCCGGATGCCGGCTACCTGGCCGCCCTGGAGCGGGAGCCGCGGAAGCTGCGCATCGGCGTCACACTGGACAGCCCGTGGTCGGCAACCTTCCCCTTCACGCCTGACCAGGAAGCCCTGGACGCCCTGGCGGCGGGCGAGCGGCTCCTGGAACACGCGGGGCATACGTTCGGTGAAGCGGCGATCCGCTACGACAACAGGTACCCCGATGCATTCACCACGGCCTGGACCGCCGGCGTAGGCAGCGCCCGCATTAGCCCGCACCGGGAAGCGCTGCTCGCGCCACTGACCCGCACCTTCCGCCGCCGGGCACAGCAGCGGAGCCCCGCCAAGCTGTCCGAGGCCCTAGCCTTCCTGCGGCAGTTCCAGCACGACACCGTGGCGCAGTACGCCGAATGGGACCTCATGCTGATGCCTGCCCTGGCGCAGACGCCCCGGCCGGTGGGCTGGTTTACCGGGACGGGCCACGGCGGCGAGCGGTGGCCGGCGGCGCAATGGCCAGGAGACGCCGACGGCGACTACCGGAAGCAGTGCGAATTCGCGCCCTGGTCTTCCATGATCAATGTGTGCGGACTGCCGGCCATCAGCCTCCCGGTCCACTGGACAGAAGGTACCCCGGGCCAGGGCCTGCCGATGGGAATCCAGCTGGTGGGGCCCATGGGCTCGGAACAGCTGCTGCTGCAGGTGGGGCACCAGCTGGGCCTGTAACGGTGCCCGTCCTGTTGATCTGCTCCTAACGCTCCCTTAACCCGCACGTAACCCGGCGGGAGCAGACTGGGAAGGCGTCACGTCCATCCAGCCACCGCTCGACGGGGAGTTGCCCACTATGAACGCCGAATACCCCACCACCACGGACGCCGGCATTTCCGGGCAAGTGGACGAAACCCGGCCCGACCTGAGCAACGCCAACGTCCGTGAGGACCTGGCGCTGACCGGCCGCTGCGCCCTGGTCCATCTGCCCTCCGGCAGGACCTGCCTCCTGCCCCTCCGCCACCCGGGGCCGTGCGATTTCCACGGGCCCGCCGAGGCTGCGGACGTGGTCTCCGCCAGCCAGTAGCCGCCCCCTCCAAAGTGGTGCCGCCCGGGCCCGGATCCGTTCCGTCCGGGTGTCGACTCCCCGGCTTTTCGGGAGGACGATTAAAGCGCAGTCACTGGAAGGAGGTCTGTGATGTGCTACGGATACAACAAGGATTTCGGGCGGAGCGACAAGAAGGAAACCAGCCGCAAGCCTGAAGCCAAGCAGGAAACCCCGGTAGGAACTCCGGAACCGCGGGTCAAGGCACAGGACTACACGTTCTGGGCCTTCCCGAGTTGGCGCAGGTCGCCAACACCCCGCACCCCCTCCGCAGAGCGGAGCGAGGAGCGGGTCTGACTCCGCAGCATCGGGACGGGCCTCCACGGCCCGTCCCGCCCCCGTTAACCGGCCGATGGGTTCCACAGGGGAGAATAGCGGTATGCGCGCAGCCTACGTCCACGCCGCCTCGCTCCGGATGGGGTACGACGGCGATACCGGGGCGTCGGGGGCGGCCATCACCTTGGCGCTCTGCGGACAGTGGGAGCACCCGCCGCCGTGCCCGCTCGCCGCCCACCACACGGCCACCACCCGCACGTCGGCGCAACAGAACGCCGCTCAGCAGCACGGCGTGCAGCAAGACGACATGACGCTGAACCTGCGGACCGTCTTCGCGGCCGAGCCGGAGCAGGAAGGCGAGGTCCGCCGTCGGATCCGCGCTGCACTGGCCCAGGGCTCGCAGACGGGCCCGGAGGGCACGACGTCGCGCTGGACCCTGCTGGCGGATGAAGCGGGTGAGTTGACGGCAGCGGAACGCATCCACGCTGAACGCCTTGCCGGCACCTGAAGCGATATCTGTTGTGCTGCGCGGATCCCCGCGGCTAGGGTTGGGTGATAAGCATGCTTAGCATCAGGAAGGGGATGAACATGAGCGCCGGACAGACCACGCCAGAATCCAACGGACGGCAGGAGCCAGGGGCCGGAACGCCCTCCCCCGGCCTCGCAGGCGGAGCCGACAGCACCGCCCCCTACAGCAATGCACCCTCATACTCCCCGGATACACCCGCCGCAGGCACCGCCACCGCGCCCACCAGCGGGCCGGCCCAGCGCCAGGTTACCCGGACCGGTGTCATCTGGGCGGCCGTGGTGGCCGCACTGGTGCTGCTGATCCTGCTGATTATCTTCATCCTGCAGAACCAGGAGCAGGCGCTGGTGAAGTTCCTGGGCCTGGAGGGATCCGTCCCGCTGGGCATGGCGCTGTTCATCGCCAGTGTGACCGGCGGAGTCCTGGTGGCGGCAGCCGGCGGCGCCCGGATCCTGCAGCTCCGGGCCAGCGCACACCGGGCACGGGTGCGGCAGCGCCGCTAAAGCAGTAACAGCAGAGCCGCGGCCGGCACTGCGTCGCCGGCAGGGCATCCTGGCGAGGCAGACCAACAAAAAGCGTCCAGCACACAAGCAGTACCGAACAGCGGCGGGCACCAGCACGGTGCCCGCCGCCGTCGTCGGGGCCTAACTGCCGAGGTTCCGGAATTTCCTTGCCCGCGACGCCACCAGTTGGGACACGGGCACCGCGGCAACGGACGCGAGCTCGTACTCAATGGCGTGCGCCATCCGTGCGCAGAAATCGCGCGGTTCGAGGGACGCGTCGTGGCGCTCGTCCACAATGTGGTCCACCAGCCCGTTGGCGTAGAGGGACGCCACGTTGACGCCCTGCGCCTGGGCCATCGCGGGGGCGAAATCCGTGGTGCGGTGGACAATCGCACTCGCGCCCTCGGGCGGCAGCGGCGACAGCCAGCTGTGTTGCGCCGCGATGGTCCGGTCCGCCGGCAGCAGGGCCAGTGCCCCTCCCCCGGCGCCCTGGCCCAGCAGGACCGAGACCGACGGCGATTCGAGCCCGATCAGTTCGTGCAGCGAGCGGGCGATTTCCCCGGCCAGGCCGCCTTCCTCGGCTTCCTGTGAGAGGGCTGCACCGGCGGTGTCGATAACCGTGAGCAGCGGCAGCCGCAGTTCCTCGGCCAGCTTGGCGCCGCGCCGCGCCTCGCGCAGCGAACCGGGCCCCATTCCGGCGGCGTCCTTCCGGAGCGGGCGGGCGTGGCCCAGCACGATGCAGGACTGCGTGCCGAACCGGGCCAGGGCCAGCAGCAGCCCGGGATCCTTTTCGCCCTGCCCGGTGCCGTTGAGCGGGAGGGCATCGCTGGCACCGTACTTGAGGAGCTGGCGGAGATCGGGCCGGCGCGGTTGGCGGGAAATCTCGATGGAGGTCCAGGCGTCCACCTCGGCGGGCCGGACGGCCAGCGTGGCCGGGGCCTCAGGCCAGGCAGCGGAGCCGGAAGCCCGGCGCGGCATCAGGATGTCCAGCGCCCTGCCCACCAGTTCTGCGAGCTTGCCGGGTTCCACCACACCGTCGATCAGGCCCTTGCTGAACAGGTTCTCGGCCACCTGGACGTTGTCCGGGAAGGCTTCGCCGTGCAGCGCCTCGTAGACCCGCGGGCCCAGGAACCCCAGCAAGGAGCCCGGCTCGGCCACGTTGATGTGGCCCAGGGATCCCCAGGAGGCCATGACGCCGCCGGTGGTGGGGTGGCGCAGGTAGACCAAGTAGGGCAGGCCTGCCTGCCGGTGGGCCCGGACGGCCGCGGTGATCTTAACCATGGACAGGAACGCCAGGGTGCCTTCCTGCATGCGGGTACCGCCCGAGGCGGTACCGGCCAGCAGCGGCAGGCCCTCCGCCGTGGCGCGCTCCACCGCAGCCACGATCCGTTCGGCAGCGGCGTGGCCGATCGAGCCGGCCAGGAAAGAAAATTCGCTCACGATCAGCGCCACCCGGCGGCCGCGGATCAGGCCGGCGCCGGTGAGCACGGATTCGTCAGTGCCGCTGCGTGCCCGCGCCCTGGCGAGGTCGGCCGCGTACTCCTCGCTCAGGGCCGGCTGCTGCGGTTCGGCGTCCCACGACGTGAACGAACCGTCGTCCACCACGGCGTCCAGCAGTTCCGCGGCGCTGAGGTGGCGCACCTTTTCCGACGTCGGCATGCTATTCCGCCCCGGCCGGCGCGTCCGCGGCAGCGACGGGAACCAGCCCCAGCCACTCCCTGATGGATCCGCCGTCGGCGTCCAGGAGCGGCGGCGCAGCGTGGTCCTTCACGGTCGTCTCCGCGGCGTCGCCCTGGGCGAAGAACCGCAGCGGCGGACCGGGCAGGCTGACCGTGCCAAGCAGGGGGTGTTCCACATCCACCACCAGGCCCTGCGAGGCCACCTGCTCCCAGGCGTACACCTCGTCCAGCGAGCGGACCTTCCCTGCCGGGATCCCGGCGTCGTTCAGCTTCTCCAGCAGTTCCACCGCGCCGTACTGGGCGAAGGCGCGTTCGACGGCGGCAATCACCTCCTGGCGGTTCCGCACCCTGTCGGCGTTGCTGGCGAAACCGGGCGCGGCAGGGTCAAGGCCGAAGGCGGCGGCGAAGGAAGCCCACAGCTTCTCGCTGCCCACGCTGATCTGGACGCTGCCGTCCTTGCAGTTGAACAGGCCGTAGGGCGCGATGGACGGGTGGTGGTTGCCCTGTGCCTGCGGGACTTCGCCGGCCACGGTGGCGCGCGTGCCCTGGAAGGCGTGGACCCCGATCAGGGAGGCGAGCAGCGACGTGCGGACCACCTTGCCCTGGCCGGTGCGTTCGCGTTCAACCAGCGCGGCCAGCACGCCGGTGGCGCCGTTCATGCCGGCCAGCAGGTCGGCGATCGGCACGCCCACACGCTGCGGATCGTCCGGGCCGGACCCCGTGAGGGACATCAGCCCTGCCTCGCCCTGGAGGATCTGGTCGTAGCCGCTGCGCTGGGATTCTGGGCCGTCATGGCCGAAGCCGGTGATGGAGAGGATCACCAGCCGCGGGTTGAGCTCGTGCATGGCGGCGGTGGAGAAGCCCAGCCGGTCCATGACGCCGGGCCGGAAGTTCTCGATCACCACGTCCGCCCGTTCCAGCAGCCCGCGGAGCACTGCCTGCCCGTCACTGCTCTTCAGGTCCAGGCTGATGGATTCCTTGTTGCGGTTGCAGGACATGAAGTAGGTGGACTGCAGGTCATCCTCGGGGCCCACGAAGGGCGGGCCCCAGCCGCGGGTGTCATCGCCGGTTCCGGGGTTCTCCACCTTGATGACGCGTGCGCCGAGGTCGGCCAGCATCATGCCGGCGTGCGGGCCGGCCAGGGCACGGCTCAGGTCGACGACGGTGTGCCCGGCCAGGGGGCCTTGCTGACGGTCAGCTGCATTCATGTGCTGGTTCCTTTACTGAAGTGCGTGGCGCGGAGCGCTGGCGGGGTGGAAATGTGGAGGCTACAGCCAGCCGGGGACTACCAGCGCCAGCCAGGCGAGGATTGGTCCGGCAACGATGACGATGCCGCTGTAGCCCAGGATCTGCTTGTAGAACTTGTCCTTGTCCACGCCCTCGGGCGCATTGGCCAGGACCAGGGCGCCGTTGGTGGAGAAGGGCGAGACGTCCACGATGGTGGCGGCGACGGCCAGTGCGCAGATGACGCCGACGGCGCCGATTTCGCCGGTGGACAGGAAGGGCACGGCGAGCGGGATGAGCGCGGCCAGGATGGCGGTGGAGGACGCGAAGGCCGAGACGATGGCGCCGATGAAGCAGATGAGGAGCGCTGCCACCAGGGGCATGCCCATACCGGCAACGCCGTTGGAGACGAATTCGATGGTGCCTGCTTCTTCGAGCACCCCAACGAAGGTCAGCATGCCGCAGATCAGCAGCACGGTGGACCAGCTGATCTTGTTGATGGCGCCCTTCTGGGCCGCGGGCGAGACGAGGGCCAGGACGATGGCGATGGTGATGGACACGAAACCGACGTCCATTTTGAAGCCCAGGGCGACGACGGCGAGCACCACCAGGCCGGCGATGGTCACCAGCTGCGGGATCCGCTGGGAGCGTTCCCTGGTGGCGGCAACGCCGTCGCCTGCGGGGTCGCGGGGGCCGTACATGCCGGAGCCGAAGCCCTTGAAGGCAACGTCCGTGCCGGCCTTGGCACCCACGCTGACGGACATCCGCGCTTCGGCAGCCTGCTCCACGAAGTGCCCCACGCGGGAGGACAGCAGCGCCCGGCCGCCCAGGACGGCGAAGAGCACCACGGCGATGACGACGTTGAAGATCAGGCTGCTCAAGAACAGCGCCGTGGGGCTGAAGGCGAGGTCCGTCTTGGCGATGATGCCGTTGACGGTGACGCCATAGACCGCGATGGGCGAGAACCCGCCGGCCTGGGCGCCGTGGATCACCATCATGCCCATCAGCAGCGGGCTGATCTTGTACTTGCCGGCAAAGCTGAGGGCGATGGGGGCAATAATCGCGACGGCGGCCGGGGACAGCGCGCCAACAGCGGTGATGACGGCGGTGATGGCAAACATGACCCAGGGAATGAGGGCAACGCGGCTGCCCACCAGCCTGACGGCGCCGCGGACCAGGAGGTCGATGGTGCCGTTGTTCTGCGCAATGGCGAACAGGTAGGTGACGCCGACAATCGTCAGGAAGAGGCCACCCGGGGAAGTTGGCCAGGATCTCGTTCGTGGACATGCCCAGCACCAGGGCGCCCAGCAGGAAGGCGCCCACGAAGGCGAGGGCTCCCATATTGAGGGGCAGCACGGTGGCTAACAGGAACATCGCCGCCAGGATGATGATCGATAGAACAGGAGCGGACATCGTTGGTCCTCCATTGGGGAAAGAAAAAGTGTGACGTGAGTTACTGGCTCACTGGACTAGCCTCTTAGACAGTGAGTCTATCTGTCAATAGCAGCGCGCTGTATTCTTAGGGGACCGACGATGTAGCGAGGGCTTTGTGGAGAAGACAGCACGGCTGGGACTGGAACGGGTTTCGCGGCCAAGGCTTTACGAACAGCTGGTGGAGCAGATCCTTGCCTACATCGAATCGGCGCAGCTGAAGCCCGGCGACCTCCTGCCGGCAGAGCGCGACCTCGCCGAACGGCTGGGGGTCTCGCGCGCCACCCTGGCCCAGGCACTCGTGGCGCTGGAAGTGCTGGGCGTCATCGATGTGCAGCACGGGACGGGAGCCGTGCTCGCCCGGCGGCCCAGCGTTGCGTCAGTAATCAAGGGCCTCCGCGAACACCGGAGCCGGCTGCCGGAAATCGTCGAGGCACGGAGCACGCTGGAAGGAAAACTGGCCGCACTGGCCGCTGCGAGGCGCACGGACGAGGACCTGAAAGCGATCGATCACGCTCTCGAGGTCATGGCCACGGAAATCAGCGACGGCGACCGCGGCACCCATGGCGATGAGCTCTTCCACGAGGCGATCACCGCAGCAGCGCATTCCTCGGTGCTGGCGCAGCTCATGGCATTCATCGCCGAAATGATCCTGGAAACGCGGATGGAGTCCCTCGGGCAACCGGGGCGGCCGGAACAGTCACTGGCCTCACACCGGCGGATTGCCGATGCCATCCGGGACCAGGACGCGGAGGCCGCAGCAGAGGCGATGCTGGCGCACATCGAGCTGGTGTCCGACGTCGAACTCCTCCGCTGACCCCGCTCCCCCATCCGCGGCTAAACGGCAGATGCCCCGTCAGATGGGTTCCTAAAACCGGGTTTCAGGAACCGGATCTGATGGGGCATGCGGGGTGGCGGCGGTCAGTACCCGTAACTTGAGGACGAGTACGAGGCCAGCCCGATGATGAGCAGCAGCCAGAAGCCGCCGTACCCCAGCAGGCAGAGGTAGCCCAGGACCAGTCCGGTGATGGACATGCCCTTGCCCGCAGGTTCGCGCTTGAGGGCCATGTGGCCGGTGATGATGGCGGCAAGCTGCGGAAGCATCAGCCATCCCATGATCACTGACGCGATGCCGCACACCATGCTGGCGATGCTGAGGGTCTTGGGCTCGGCCTGCATGCCGTAGTACGCCGGCTGTCCGTACTGGGCCTGCTGCCCGTACAGGCCCGGCTGGGCGTAGGGGCTGGCGCCGCTGTACTGGTTGCCGTACTGGTCATTGCCATACTGCGGGCCACCGTACTGGTTGCTGCCGTACTCCGCGGAAAGGCCCGGGTACAGCGGCGGCGGGGGGATGTCGGAGCCCGGCGCGGTGGTTCCGTGCAAAGGCACGAACGGCGGCGGTTCATACCCCGACGGCGGCGCGGGCGGAGTGCCGTCGCTGCCGGACGGGTTGTGCCACTGGGAGTCAGGGCGCTGGGAAGGCTGGTCAGTCATGGTTTTCCCCCTGGAATGTTGCTTCCAGCCTATCGCCTGCGGCGGCTTTCCGGGCGCCGTCAGTGCAGGACCAGCTTGACGGCCAGGCCAAGCATGACGATGCCGATTCCGAGGTCCAGGAACCGCCAGGTGCGCGTGCTGCCGAGCACCCCGGACAGCGCCCTGGCTCCGTACCCCAGCGCGGAGAACCACGCGATGCTGCCGGCAACGGCGCCGCCGGCGAAAACCCACCGGAGGTCCGAGCCCTGCTGGTTGGCCAGGCTTCCCAGGAGCACCACCGTGTCGAGGTACACGTGCGGGTTCAGGAACGTCAGCGCCACAGTACTGGCCACCACCGACCCCTTGGACCGGGGCGTGCCCTGCGCAAGGGCGGACGGCTTTAGCGCCGAGATGAAGGAGCGCACCGCGAACCAGGCGAGGTAGGCAGCTCCGCCCCACCGGAGGACTTCGAGGGCTTCGGGAAAGCGGGTCACCAGAGCGCCGATTCCGGCGGTCCCGCCCAGGATCAGGGCAGCGTCACCGGCCATGCACACGGCAACCACCGCGCCGATGTGCTCGCGGCGGACGCCCTGGCGGAGCACGAAGGCATTCTGGGCACCGATGGCAACGATCAGCGCCAGCCCCGTCAGCATCCCGGTGATTCCTGTCATCAACATGCATCCGACGGTACGGACCACAGGATCTAAAGACAAACGATTGATTCTTTGCCTACATTAGAATTTCTTCATGAACCTCGAGCATCTCCGCGCACTGATGGCCGTCATTGATGAAGGCACCTTCGAGGCCGCGGCCGATCTCCTGCGCGTCACTCCGTCCGCCGTCAGCCAGCGCATCAAGGCGCTGGAGGCTTCCACGGGGCAGGTCCTGGTGCGCCGGCGGGTCCCCTGCGTTCCCACCGACGCCGGAGTCGTGCTGCTCCGGATGGCCCGCCAGGTGCAGGTCCTCGAGGCCGAAGCGTCAACTGCGCTGGGCACCGCCACAGCCTCCCGCGCCACCCTGCCGGTGGCCATCAATGCGGATTCGCTGGCCACGTGGTTCGTGCCCGTCCTCGCCGTGGCGGCCACGTGGCAGGACACCACCCTGGACCTCCACGTCGAGGACCAGGGCTTCAGCAGCCAGCTCCTGCGCCAGGGTGACGTCATGGGTGCCGTCACCTCCGATCCCGCCCCCGTCAGCGGTTGCCGGGTGGAGCTGCTGGGCCACATGCGGTACGTCCCGGTGGCCGCAGCCGCCCTGCGTCAACGGTTCACCAAGGGCAGCTCGGTGGACTGGGCCCGGATGCCGGTCCTGAAATTCAATGCCAAGGACAACCTGCAGCGCGGGCTGCTGGCGGCGAAAGGCGTCGGGCAGGTTCCGCCCACCCACACGGTTCCGTCGTCGGAAGGGTTCCTGGCGGCCATCAAAGCCGGCCTGGGGTGGGGCATGCTCCCTGAATTGCAGCTCGGCAACGAGCTGGCCCGCGGCTCGCTGGTCCTCCTCGGGAAGAACGCCCACGAGGATGTGCCGCTCTACTGGCAATCCTGGTCACTGGACTCGGAGCGGCTCCGCCGGATGGGCGAGGCGGTCCGCGACGCCGGCCTTGGCAAGCTGCGCACAACCGCTTCGGAGAACGGCCGCAGTGCCGGCAGCAAACTCAGCGCATCCAGAACGGCAGCACGTAGACCGCAAAAATAACGAAGGCCGCCAGGAGCGCAAGCCTGCCCGCGCTGGTGCCGCCCCGCGCCTGCGGTTTCCCGTTTCGGTTCCGGCCGGCAGCGGTTCGGGCCGCTCCGCCGGCGCCTGCCGGCGGGACGGCACGCCCGGCGGGATGCCGGGAAACACTGCCGCTCCGGCTCCGGTCAGGACCGGTTGTCCGGTGATTGTCCGTGCTGCGACGGTCCGCGCCGGGAGCGCCCGTCCGCGGACCGGCGTTTCCTGGACCGGCCGGCGGGAGGCCGCCCGCAGGCCGCACCACGGTTCCCGGCCGGACATTCCGGAACGCCGTGATGCCGGGCTCCTGCTCGTGGGTAAGTTCCTCCCCCAGTTGGGCATAAAGTCCCACGACTGCCTGGTGGTCCAGTACCGGCGGCAGCGCCTCGATGGTAGCCACCACGCGCTGGCTGCCCGCGACGGCGACATCGGAGTTCGTCACGCCAAAGAGGTCAGGCTGGGCGGCCATGCAGATCAGCGGCCGGACCAGCCGGCGGTGCGGCGGCGCCAGCACGGAGGCGACGGCGGCGCACTGCGCCAGTGCGCCTTCCACTGCCTGGGTCCGCGCATACCGGCCCTGCCAGAGCACTCCCGATGCCACCCGCACCTCGCCGGTCCAGTTTTTGGAATCGACCACCACCACGCCGCCGGGCCCCACCAGGACGTGGTCCAGGTTGGCCTTGGGCCGGCCGGGCCAGTGCACGTCGTGCAGCACGTACCAGCCGTGCGGGACCAGTTCGCTGAGCTTGTCCGCCACCACGCGTTCGCCCACGGCCCCCGCATCCCACGCCTTTGTGGAGCGCTCGGCCGCATCCAGCCGGCGTTTGAGCCTGGCTACCCGCTCAGCGGCCAGCCTGGACTGTTCGGCTGCCCCGTCTCCTGCCCCCATGGTGCGTCCCTGCTTCCGTGCCGGACGGGCGAAAAGCGGCGGGCCGCCGTCGTCCCCTGCTGTGGTTGTTCGAGCCGGGAGGCTGTGGATAGCCTTCCGGATTTTTCGAAAGTAACAGCGCGCGCAGGGGCCGGTATATAGGTACTTTTCGGGGCATGTACTCAGGTTGGCTACTTGGTTAACGGCTCGTTTTCGATGACGTGCCGCCGTCACAGGGGCCGGAATGTGGGCCTGCCGTTTTGACTCCGGCGAGGTTCTGGCATGCTAGGTCCCATGGCTAGCCGCGCGGGTACAGTTGCCCAACCCCAGGACCTTGTTGACATCACAGCGCTCCTCGATGCGTACTACGACATCTCGCCGGACCTGGGTGACCCAGGCCAGCGCGTGGTGTTCGGCACGTCGGGTCACCGCGGATCGAGCCTGAAGGCCTCGTTCAATGAAAAGCACATCGTGGCCATCACCCAGGCCATCGTCGAATACCGGGCGGCGCAGGGCGTCACCGGCCCCCTGTTCCTTGCCAAGGACACCCACGCCCTGAGCGAGCCGGCACAGAACTCGGCCCTCGAGGTCCTTGCCGCCAACGGCGTCCAGGTGCTGGTCGACGCCCGGCACGGCTACACGCCCACCCCGGCACTGAGCCACGCAATCCTCACCTACAACCGGAACGCCGGTGCCGGCGCCCCGCAGGCGGACGGCATCGTGGTCACCCCCAGCCACAACCCGCCGCAGGACGGCGGGTTCAAGTACAACCCGCCGCACGGCGGCCCGGCAGACTCCGACGCCACGGGCTGGATCGCCAACCGCGCCAACGAACTGCTCGAAAACGGCCTGCGCGGCGTCAAGCGCATCCCGCTGGCCGACGCCCAGGCAGCGGACACCACGGGCAAGTTCGATTTCCTCTCCAGCTACGTGGACGACCTTCCGTCCGTCCTGAACCTGGACGCCATCCGCGACGCCGGAGTCCGGATCGGTGCCGACCCCATGGGCGGCGCCTCCGTGGACTACTGGGGCGAGATCGCCGAGCGCCACCACCTGAACCTCACCGTGGTGAACCCCACCGTGGACCCGCAGTGGGCCTTCATGACCCTGGACTGGGATGAGAAGATCCGCATGGACTGCTCATCGCCGTCGGCCATGGCCTCGCTGATCCAGCGGATGACCGTTGGCGCGGACGGGTCCACCGCCTACGACATCGCCACGGGCAACGACGCGGACGCGGACCGGCACGGCATCGTTACGCCGGACGGTGGCCTGATGAACCCGAACCACTACCTCGCCGTGGCCATCGACTACCTGTACCGCAACCGCAGCGGCTGGAACCCGGCATCGGTGGTGGGCAAGACCCTGGTGTCCTCCTCCATCATTGACCGCGTGGCGGAAAGCCTGGGCCGCAAGCTGGTGGAGGTTCCCGTGGGCTTCAAGTGGTTCGTCCCCGGGCTGCTCTCCGGCGACGGGGCGTTCGGCGGCGAGGAATCGGCCGGCGCGTCCTTCAACAAGCTGGACGGCAGCGTCTGGACCACGGACAAGGACGGCATACTGCTGGCCCTGCTCGCATCCGAGATCACCGCCGTCACCGGCAAGTCCCCGTCGCAGCTGTACAAGGGCCTCACGGACCAGTTCGGCGCACCTGTCTACGCCCGGATCGACGCCGCCGCCACGCGGGAGCAGAAGTCGGCACTCGGCAAGCTCTCGCCGTCGGACGTCACCGCTACGGAACTGGCAGGCGAGGCGATCACCGCCAAGCTCACCGAAGCCCCCGGCAACGGCGCTTCCATTGGCGGCCTGAAGGTGGTCACGGAAAACGCCTGGTTCGCCGCCCGCCCGTCCGGCACCGAGGACGTCTACAAGATCTACGCCGAGTCCTTCAAGGGCGAGGAGCACCTGAAGCAGGTCCAGGCCGAAGCCAAGGCCCTGGTGGACAGCGTCATCGCCTGACCCGCGTCCGCCCGCCTGTGCTGGCCCCAAGCCAAACGCGCGCTCACTAGCGGCGGTTAAAAGGCGAACGCCCGCTCACTAACGGTGGTTAAAACGCTAACGCCCGCTCACCTGAAGTGAGCGGGCGTTAGCTTCTTAAGCCCGCGGATGCGAGCGCGCGTTCGTGGGAAAGGCACCACATGTGAGCGCGCGTTCGCGGAAAAGGCACCACAAGTGAGCGCGCGTGAGCGTGGTTAGACGGTGCGGACGGCCTCGTCGTAGGAGAACTTGGGCTTGGCGGCGCCCCAGGCTTCCTCACCGGGCTGGCCGATGTTGACCACCAGGAAGCTCTTCTGGTCGCCGGCCGGGAAGAAGGCGGCGTCGATGGCGGCGAAGTCGGCGCCGGTCATGGGGCCTGCGGCGAAGCCGAGCGAGCGGACGGCAAGGATGAAGTAGCCGGCCTGAAGGTGGGCGTTGTTGTTGCCGGTACTGGCGGCCAGGGCGGGATCGGCGTCGTACATGGCCTTGGGGGCGTTGTAGCCGGGGAGGAAGCTGTCCCACTTGCCGGCCCAGTCAGTCTCGTAGCTGAGGATGGCCACCAGCGGAGCGGAGGCCGTCTTGGCCTGGTTGCCGCGGGAGAGGGTGTCCACCAGGGTGGCGCGGGCCTCGTCCGAGCGGACGTAGGTGACGCGCAGCGGCTGGGAGTTGAACGCGGTAGGCCCGAACTTAGTCAGCTCGTAGATGGCCTGGGCCTGCTCCTCGGTGACCTCACCGGTGAAGGAGTTGGCGGTGCGGGCCTGGGCGAAGATGGCGTCAACGGCTGCCGAATCGATAACCGCTTCTTCATGGGCAATGGTCATTCGCGTACCTTTCGCTGCGGCTCCCCCCGCCTGCCGGGGTGGGCCTCTGGTTGCTTTCCATAGTTGCAACTTCAACTGCTTGCCGCCTCTTCCCGTGACGGCAGGTGACGTTGGACACAGCGGATCCCCGGCTCTTCACGGCATGCTGCGGACGGCAGCCTCCCTGCAGGGCTGGCGGTATTCTTGAGCGAGTTGATCTTCGCCCCCTCGCGGCACCCCCTGAAAGGCATTCCTTCCCATGAGCATGCTCGGAATCAAATGGAAGCTGCACGGCACCGGAAAATCCATCAAGCCCGGCCAGGTGGTGGCCCCGGATGAGCGTTTGGCGTGGCCGCTGACCATCGGCGTGGGCATGCAGCACGTGGTGGCCATGTTCGGCGCCACGTTCCTGGTGCCCATCATCACCGGCATGCCGCCGGCCACCACGCTGTTCTTCTCCGGCATCGGCACGCTCCTGTTCCTGGTGGTCACCAAGGGCCGCGTGCCCAGCTACCTCGGCTCAAGCTTCGCGTTCATCGCACCCATCACCGCGTCCCAGGCGCAGTTCGGCATTCCGGGTGCCCTCGGCGGCGTGGTGCTGGCCGGTGCCACCCTGGCCCTGGTGGGCGCCGTGGTGCAAAAGTTCGGCGCCGGGTGGATCAACCGGCTCATGCCGCCCATCGTCACCGGCGCCATCGTGGCGCTGATCGGCCTGAACCTGGCGCCCGCCGCGAAGCAGAACTTCGACGCCGCCCCCATCACCGCCGTCATCACGCTGGCCACGATCATCCTGGTCAGCGTGCTGTTCCGCGGGATCCTGGGCCGGCTGAGCATCCTGGTGGGCGTGGTGGTGGGCTACCTGGTGGCCATGCTCCGCGGCGAGGTCAGTTACGAAAAGATGGACGCCGCCGCATGGGTGGGCCTCCCCCACTTCCAGACACCGGAGTTCCACATCGGCGTCCTGGGCCTGTTCGTCCCGGTGGTGCTGGTGCTGGTTGCAGAGAACATCGGCCACGTGAAGTCCGTGGCCGCCATGACGGGCCAGAACCTCGACGGCGTCTCCGGGCGCGCGCTGATGGCCGACGGCGCCGCGACGGTCCTGGCGGGCTTCGGCGGCGGATCCGGCACCACCACGTACGCCGAGAACATCGGCGTCATGGCTGCCACCAAGGTCTATTCGACGGCGGCCTACTGGGTGGCGGGCATGTTCGCCATCCTGCTCAGCTTCTCCCCGAAGTTCGGCGAACTCATCGCCACGGTCCCGCAGGGAGTACTGGGCGGTGCTGCCACCATGCTGTACGGCATGATCGGCATCCTGGGCGTGAAGATCTGGGTGCAGAACAAGGTGAACTTCTCCAACCCCGTCAACCTGACCACGGCCGCCGTCGCCCTGATCATCGGCATCGCCGACTACACCTGGACCATCGGAGACCTGAAGTTCACCGGCATCGCCCTGGGCTCCGCCGCGGCATTGGTGATCTACCACGGCATGCGTGGCATCGCGAAGGCCCGCGGAACCGTAGCCGAGCCCGAGACCGAGCAGGGCGGGCTGCCGCCGGCGGTCAGGTCTGCGTTGAACGCGGCGACCAAGCGCAGCCCCAAGAAGCGCTGAGCCGCTTGCTCAGATAGCCGTTCCCGGCACCCCATGTAGGGTGAAAGGACGTCAAGCACTACGTCTGGGGAATCAAATGCTTGAGAGTTTCATGCGCCTGCCGAAATCGACGCCGCCGGCAAACCACCGCCACGTCCAGCAGGGGGATCTGCCGTCCGGCCAGATCTACACCCTGGATCCGGTACCCAAGTCCCGCTTGGCAGGATGCATCCTCGCGGTCCTGCTCAGTGCCTGGATGCTGGCAGTGCCCATTGCCCTGATTGACCGCCTCAAGGATGCTCCCGGGCCAGGAACCGCCGTCCTGACCGGAGGCATTATCGCCTTTGCCTTGGTCACCGCGGGCCTCGGCGGTTTCCGCTTCTTCAACGCCAGGGACGTCCGAAAGCGGCTGTCCGGCGCCCTTATCGCGGCCCTGGCTGCAGCCGTCACCGCGGCAGCCGTCTCAGCGTTCTTGCCAAGATACGGGCTACTGCTCGCGGTTCCGGCCGCAGTGGCGGGAGTCCCGGCACTCATCTTGTTGATCCGGGACGCACGCCGGCCCTCTGCCCGCTAGAGCTGCCGCAGGCTAGGCGGCCTGCCCTTGCGGCGCCGGGCCGCCCGACATGCCGGGGTTCAGGCCCGCCACGGGGTGGCCGGGCGGGAACGGTCCCGGCCGGCCCAACCCGAAGATGGGCCCGGGCAGCGGACGCTTGGCGGTCAGCGATTCGTCCTCAGGATGCAGGATCCGCCTCAGGATCCAGGGGACGAAGTACTGCCGCGCCCACACCAGGTCCTCTGCCCGCGCGTGCTTCCAGCCCTGGTCCGGAAGGGGTTTGGGCTGGAAGGGCTGCAGGGTGTGCGGAACGCCCAGGGCGTTGAGCGTGGCCACGGCAACCGCGTGGTGGCCCAGCGGGGAAAGGTGCAGCCGGTCCGGATCCCACATGGCAGCATGCTGGAGCTCGGGCAGGCACCAGAGATCCACCATCACGCAGTGGTGCCTGGCACCGATGGTGTGGATGTTCTCGTTGTAGACAGCCACCTTGCCGCGGATGGTACTGAAGACGGGCGTGTTGCCCCAGTCCGGCCCGGCATAGAGGAGGACGGTGGCGCCGGTGGCGGACAGCACCCCGACGGCGGCATCCAGCTTTTCGGCCAGTTTGTCCGGGTTGCCGCGCTTGAAGAGGATGTCGTTCCCGCCGCCGGACATGGCAATCAGGTCAGGTTTCAGGGCAAGCGCGGGTGCCAGCTGACGGTCCAGGATCTGCCGCAGCAGCAGTCCCCGGACGGCCAGGTTGGCGTAGGCGAAGTCCGGCTGCCCGTCGCTGAGTTCCTCCGCCGCCCGGTCCGCCCAGCCGCGCAAACCGCCCAGGCTGCGTGGTTCGGGATCGCCAATGCCCTCGGTGTAGGAGTCCCCCAGGGCGACGAAACGGTGCCAGGGGTGCAGCACCTGGCCCTCGCCGGTCCTGTTCAGTCCACGATCGTCGGTGATCATGCCGTTCTCCTTCCCGCGGTTGGACGCGGGCGCTGCTTCCTTGCAGCCCCCGCCCTTGGGGCGCCTTGTGAGGCGTGCCCCAGCTCGGCCGCCGGCGCAGGCTGGAAGCCCGTGACGCCGTCGTACATCTCCGGCGGAGGTGCCGCCGGTGCCGGACCGGGACGTCCCATCCCGGCGTTGGGCGCGACGACGTTGAGCGCCGCGTCCCGGAGGTCCAGTTCGTGGTGGACCGCCTGGGTCTGCAGGAACCTCAGCGCGCCCTCGCGGCTCAGCCCGTATTCGTTCATGAGGCTGCGGACGGCCAGGTCCACCAGCACCAGCGAGCTTTGCACGACGGCGATGCCCGCCGTGGCTTCGGCACGTTCACCGACGCGTACTACCACGCGCAGCGCCCGGGCCACCTGGTGGACGTACGTGCGGCACCGGACAAGGTCGTCACTGGTGAAGGTATGCGCGGCGGCCGCGTAAAGGTTGATGGCGGCACTCGCCCCGCCTTCGGAGGCGATGGGCGCGGACAGCAGGGACTGCACGCCGTGCGCAGCGGCGGCACTGGAGTATCCGGGCCAGCGCCAGTCCCGGCTGAGGTCGGAGAGAAGGACGAACTCGCCGGTCCGCATGGCTTCCATGACGGGGCCGTCCGCGAACGAACACTGCTCGCGGTCCGCCTCCCGCGCCTGCTCGGTGCTCGCCGCGAGGGTGTGGGATTTTCCCAGCCTGAAGAGGGTGGCCGCCCAGCCGATGCCGCGCTGTTCACCCTTGACGTCGCGCATGAACTCATGGGTGACTTCCCAGAGATAGTTCTCGACGTCCTTGCTGTCGAAAACGGGCTCCGGGGGCGATGGAAGCGGTCCCCAGCCAACCTGCCCCGAGGGTTCAGCGGCCATGTTCCACGCCTAGGGTTGAAAAAGCTGCGGGCCCACTGCAAAACCTCCTCTAAGAATACGACCCGAAAGCGCCGTAAGGGGAGGTGCGGACCGCAGGTTTAGGGGAAGCCGCAGCCACCCCTATCCCTACCTGGTCCGAGGCGGGGTTGCGCGGTCCAGGCAGCTCAACGGCAGTGACGGGGCGTTCCCTAGCGCACGTCGATGTCCAGCACCTGGAACTCGTCCGCCGAATGCCGGCCCACCAGGATCCGGAACGTTCCCGGCTCAACCTGCCAGCCGCCGTCGTAATGGGCAAAGGCGCGCGCGGGAATCCTAACCTCAACGCTGTCCGTGCCGCCGGCGGCCAGATGCGTTCCGGCATAGCCGGCGAGCCAGCGCACGGGCCGTTCCACCGCTGATTCCGGGCGCTCGAGGTAGACCTGCACCACCTCGCGGCCGGCCCGCGTGCCGGTGTTGCGGACGGGGACGTGCACCACCACGTCCTTGCCGGCAGGAACCGCCTGGGAGGCGTGCGGCGTGCAGAGCTCGAACGTGGTGTAGCCCAGCCCGTAGCCGAACGGCAGCGCCGGGCCAGCCCCGCCGGCTGCCTGCTGCTTCAGCCAGGCCCGGTAGCCCACATGGATGCCCTCGGAATAGACCACCTTGCCGTCCACGGGGACGGTGTCCAGCACCGGGACGTCCGCCAGGGCTGCCGGCCAGGTGGTGGGCAGCCGGCCGCCCGGTTCCTCGGCACCGAGCAGGATGTCCGCGATGGCACGGCCGAATTCCTGTCCCCCGAACCAGCCCAGCAGCACCGCATCCACGCGGTCCAGCCACGGCATGAGCACCGGCGAGCCGGAGTTCACCACCACCACGGTGCGCGGATTCGCAGCGGCCACGGCTTCGACCAGCTGGTTCTGGTGGCCGGGAAGGTCGAGGTCTTTGCGGTCGAAGCCTTCGGACTCGATGGCTGCGCTGGTGCCCACCACCACTACTGCAACGTCCGCCGCCCTGGCTGCCTCTACCGCGGCGTCGATCTCAGCCTGCGGGTCCGCCACTACGGTTTCCTCGCCCAGGAGGATGGCGGTGAACGGGATGGCCTGCTCCGCGGGCAGTTCGAAGAGCGCCTCGATCCGGACCCGCTGACCTGCCCCGGTTTCGATGGCGTGGACGGTCTTGGGCGGATCGAAGAGCGCGGCGCCGAGGACGTCGGTATCGTCCTCGATGGTCCCGTTGAACACCTCGTCGCCGCGGAGTGAGAGGCTGATCCTGCCCACGGTACCCACGCCAAGGTGGTGCGTGCCCGCGGACGGTGCCGTCCAGTCAGTTTCCATCCGGATGGCGGCAGAGCCCTCGGGGATGCCGATCCCGAACCAGATCAGGTGGGATGCCAGCCGGTCCTCGCCGGAGAGATCCGTGCCGTCAGCTGCCAGGAACGTGACGCGCAGGCCGGGGACGTTGGACACCGGGTTGTGGAGCGAGGTCCGCGGGAAGGCCTGCAGGCCCTCGGCCACCTTGGCGCCGCGGTGGTAGGAGACGGTGACGCCGGCGGGCAGGGCCTCGCGCAGGCCGTCCAGCGGCGAGATGTTCTGCTTGGGCATGACGGTGGCGCTGCCGCCGCCTTGGGTCCGTGCTTCCTCTGCGTTGTGGCCGCTCACGGCCACGCTGCCCAGGGCAGCCGGGTCCAGGGGCAGCAGGCCGCCCCGGTTGCGGACCAGGACGGCGCCGCGGACAGCCACTTCGCGGGCGACGGCGGCGGCGTTGAGGGGTGCCGGCAGTTCCGTGACGGCGGGGCTGACGCCGTCGAGCGAACCTACGCGGGCGGCCAGCCGAAGGATGCGGACCACCTTGTCCAGGATGGCGGTGCGGCTGACGCGGCCATCTTCGACGGCGGCCAGCAGCTTGGGTCCCCAGTGACCCACAGGGCCCGGCATTTCCAGGTCCTGGTGGGCGTTGGCGGCGTCAACGGAGCGGACCCCGGTCCAGTCGGACACCACTACGCCGTCGAAGCCCCACTCGGTGGACAGCGGCGTTTCGAGGAGGGCGTTTTCGCTGGCGGTGGTGCCGTTGATGGAGTTGTAGGAGCTCATCACCAGCCAGGCCCGGGCCTCGGTCACGGCGTCCTCGAAGGCTGCCAGGTAAAGCTCCCGCAGGGGCCGCTCGTCCACCACGGAGTCGGCGGTGAAGCGGTCGGTTTCGGCTTCGTTCGCGAGGTAGTGCTTGGGGGTGGCCCCGACTCCCATGGACTGCACGCCGGCCACGTATCCGGCGGCGATGGTGGCCGTCAGCCGGGGGTCCTCGCTCATGCATTCGAAGTGCCTGCCGCCCAGCGGGGAGCGGTGCAGGTTGATGGTGGGGCCCAGGACGGCGTGGACGCCTTTGCGCCGGGCTTCCTGGCCCAGGACCTGGCCGTAGCGGCGGGCCAGGCTGACGCTCCAGGTGGCGGACAGGGCGGACGACGACGGCAGGGAGACCGAGTCGTGCCGCTCATCGAAGTCCTCGCCGCGGACGCCGGCGGGGCCGTCCGACATCACTATGCGGGACAGCCCGATGGCGGGAAGGGCGTGCGTGGACCAGACGTCCGCGCCGGTGAGCAGCTGGACCTGCTGTTCCAGGGTGAGGCTTTCCGCGAGGTCCCTGATCCGGGCTTCGGCGTCCGGGGAGCCGGCGGCTGGAACGGCGTCGGCTGGAACGGTGGCGGCGGCGGGCAGGGTGGGGTTCACGGGGGCTCCTTCAGGTAGTGGAAAGATCGTAGCCGTAAAAACCGAGTATGACTAGGCTTTCGCTGGGCGGGGTGAAATACACTGGCTTCCGTGACTCCGAACAAGCCGCGCGGACCGTACGCCAAGGGAGCGGAACGCCGCGAACAGATCATCCAGACTGCAACCGACGTCTTCGCCACCGACGGCTTTGAGGGCACCGCCCTCAAGCGGGTGGCCGAGCTGGTGGGCGTCAAAGAGGCCACCCTGTTCCACTACTTCAGGGGAAAGCAGGAACTGCTGACCGCAGTCCTGGCCGAGCGGGACAGGCGCGGGCTTGCGGACACCCCGGCGAAGGAGGCCGGGTTGGCACTGATGGCTCCGATCGCCGCCAGGAACCGGACACAGCCGGGGCTCACCACGCTCTACGCGGTGGCCTCCGCCACGGCCAGCGACCCCGGGCATGATTCCCACGGCTACTTTCAGGAGCGGTTCGCCTCCGTGGTCCGCTCCCTGGAGGACGACATCCGGGAACGGCAGGCGGCCGGCGGGGTCAGGTCCGATGCTTCCGCCACGGACCTGGCCAGGCTGGTGGTGGCGGTGTCCGACGGGCTGCAGCTGCAATGGCTCTATGACAAGGACGTGGACATGGCAGCCGGGCTCGCTACCTTCATCGACATCCTTCTCAAGCCGCCCGCCTGATCTTTTCCGGCGAGCCGGCCGGCACCCAGTGACCCAGCCAGCCGACCCACCCGGCGGCCCAGCCTCCGGCCTAGCCGGCGATGGCGTTGCCTGCGAGGGTGGCTTCAATGACAGCCGGGGAAAGCACGTGCTGGGTGACCATCTGGCTGGCCCCCAGGATCGCCGCCTGTCCGCCGGCCATGGAAATGCCGATGCGCAGGTGCGTCGTGGCCAGCGGCAGCGACCGCCGATACACCACTTCGCGGATACCGGCCACGAGGTGTTCGCCGGCCTCCCCCACACTTCCGCCAATCACGATCATGGAAGGATTCAGCAGGTTGACCACTGTGGCCAGCACGTCCCCGACGTCCCGGCCGGCCTGGCGCAGCGCCTGGATGGCCTGCAGGTTCCCTTCGGCCACCAGCCGCAGGACGTCGCCGCCGGTTTTGGCTTCCAGCCCGTGGGACCGGAGCTGGTGCGCGACGGCGGGACCTGACGCGAGCGCCTCCAGGCACCCGTAGTTGCCGCAGCGGCACAGCACGTCGTCGCCCCTGGGGACGCGGACATGGCCAAGGTCGCCGGCAGTACCGTTGGCGCCGCGCTGCAGCTCGCCGCTGCTGATAATGCCGGCCCCGATTCCCGTGGCCACCTTGATGAAGAGGAAGTTCTCGTGCTCGGGCCAGTGCGCGGTGCGTTCGCCGAGCGCCATGATGTTCACGTCGTTGTCCACCAGGACGGGAACCGGCAGCTGCCGCTGGACGTACGGGACGACGTCGAAGCCGTCCCAGCCGGGCATGATGGGCGGCTTAACGGGGCGTCCGGTGTCATGTTCAACGGGGCCCGGCAGTCCGATGCCGACGCCGGCGAGGTCGCCCGGCTCACGGCCCGATTCGGCCAGGAGTTCCTTACCGGCGGCGATCACGCGGCCCAGGACAACAGCCGGCCCGTCCGCCACTTCCTGCGCAAACCGGCGTTCGCCGAGAATGCTGCCGCCCAGATCGGTGACGGCAACAATCACATGGGTAGCGCCGACGTCGACCGCCAGCACCACGCGGGCCTCGGGCTTAAAGGCAAAGCGCGACGGCGGCCTGCCGCCGCTCGAATTCGCCTCGCCGGCCGGGCCCACAAGCCCGGAGCCGATGAGGGCGTCAATGCGTGACGCCACGGTGGACCTGGCAAGCCCGGTGGTGAGGGCCAGCTCGGCACGGGTCCGCGCCTGGCCGTCACGAAGAAGCTGGAAAAGGTCACCAGCGCGCGAAAGGTTGCCGGCGTCGGCATCCCTTGCAGGCAATTTTCCTGAGGCTGGAGTCATGTACAAGTCATAACACGGAGACTTGGCACTGTCACGAATGCAGAAGATTGATTCGACGCAAACAACTTTTGCTTGACTCTCGTCAAAAGTAGTCCTAGGTTGTGACGAGGAGCACATCGCCCTTGCCGATACAGCAGATTGACGGCATCGATCAACCTCCGAACCCGAGTCCGCCTACAAAGAGGTAACCGACTTGCCAAGCCAGACAACGCCCGCCGAAACGCCCCTGGGGGTCGGCATCCTGGGCGCCGGTCCTGTCACCCAGGCCATCCACCTTCCCGCCCTCGCCCGGCTCCGCGACATCCTCGAAGTACGCCACATCATGGATGTGGATGAGTCCGTGGCTGCATCAGTCGCCGCCCGCGTCGGTGCCACGTCCAGCAACAACATGGACGCCCTGCTCGGCGACGACACCGTGGATATTGTTGCCATCTGCAGCCCGCACCAGTTCCACGCCGACCAGGTCATCGCCGCCTGCCGGGCCGGCAAGAAAGCCGTCCTGTGCGAAAAGCCGTTCGCCATGAACGCCGAAGAGGCCGCGCGCATCTCCGAGGTCAGTGCCGAAACGGGTGTTCCCATCGTGGTGGGTGCCATGCACACCTTCGATCCCGGCTGGCTCGCAGCAGAAGGTCACTGGGAAGACCTGCCGGAGACGGCTCACACCATCCGTTCCTCCATCGTGCTTCCGCCCAACGCCCGCTTCGAAGACTTCGCCACGGAGATTCTGTCGCGCCCCGCCGCCGGCACACCGGACTACTCAGACATCGACGTCATCAAATCCATGATGCAGGGCGGGATCATGGGGCTCGCCATCCACGACCTCCCCCTGGTCCGCCGGTTCACCCCGGACTTCGACGACATCCAGGTGCTGCAGGCCCGGCACGTCCGCCCCTTCGGCTACGCCATCTCACTGCGGACCCCCACGCGCACCATCGAACTGCGTGCCGCCATGAACAGCACCTGGCAGCCTGAGTGGAGCTTCGAGGCCATTGCGGACCACAGCGCGCTCCGGATCGATTTCACTCCCTCCTACGTCCAGGCGGGTTCCGCCACCGCCATTTTCAGCCGGGGCACCGAAACCACCACCCTCGGCCCCTACAGCCACAACGGCTACGAGGGCGAGTGGCGCGAGCTGGCAGAACTGGCGCGCGGAAACAAGCAGCCGCCGTCTGCGCAGACCCTGATTGATGACCTCACCTTCGCCCTGGCCATCGCGGACGCCACCGTGGACAGTGTCGCCGCCGAGTATGCCCGCCGGCCCGGCGGGATCGCCGCAACCGCAGGAGCGTCAGCATGAGCGCCACCTACTCCGTCACGGCAACCCCCGGCGCCGAGGAAGCCGGCGCAGTCGCCCTGGCCGTGGCGTCGCTGCCGGCAACCTTCGGCCCGACGGCAGGCGCTGCCGCCACCCCTGACGTCGCCGCTATCGCCGGCGGACGGGGCTGGGCGGCCGAGGCCCTGCACGCCATCGAAGCCGGAAGCCGCGGCGTCCTGGTGGTCAACCCCGTCCCCGAGGACACCGCCCAGCTGTCCGCTGCCGCCGAAGCCGCGGGCACCGCCGTCGTCCTCGACCTGCGCTGGGCCTCCAACCCGGCGCTGGTGTCGCAGGATGGAGGCCCGGATGCCCGGGAGGCATTCCGGAGCGCCCTGGGCACGGCGGCCATGCTGGACAGCGTCGCCACGGCTGCCCCCGGCACGGACCCGCAGCGGCTCCTTGGAGAGCACCTCGCCGCGCTGCTGGAGGTGACCGGAACGCTCGACGCCGTGTCCCTGCTGCAGAGCGGGACCACCGGCTACACGTTCAGCGGACGGCTCGCCAACGGCGCCCCGATGTCCGCCCACGGCGTGCTGACCGCGGCCCGTCCCGCCGGCGTCGACATCCGGCTGTACACGGCCGACGGCGGCGTCAGCGTCCGGCTGCCCGAGCCCGCCGCCGCCTGGCCCGCCGAAGTCCGGGTCACCGGGCCGCACGGCGGACTTTTGCTGCCCACCCTGTATGAATCAGCCCACCGGACGGCGTGGCGCCGCCTCAAGGATCACCTCACAGCCGGCACCCGGCCGGACGACCTCACCCGGTTCGCCCGGCTGACCGAGCTTTACGCAACTTTCGCTGACACGTAACCAGCCCCTCCGATACGCAACCAACCAGCAGTCCAGTCCCACCTCCACTCTCAACGATGAGCAGGACCGCACCACAACGCATCGCGCGGCGGTCCCGAAAGGACACACCATGAACGCAAACACCCACCAGAGCCGTTCCTTCTCCCGCCGCGGTTTCCTGGGCCTGACAGCCGCGGCTGCATCCGTTCCCCTGCTGGCGGCCTGCGGCGGAGGATCGGCAAGCCAGGGCGGCGGAGGCGGCGCCGGGGGAACCATCAAGTTCTGGGATATGCCGTGGGCCACCCCCGCGTACAACGACGCCGCGAAGGTCGTTGCGGAGGGCTTCTCCGGTGCGAACGGCAGCAAGGCGTCCTACCAGATCATCCAGTGGGCCAACTTCTACCAGACCTTCTCCTCCGCCATTGCCTCCAAGACCGGCCCGGCAGTGTCCACCGGCGGCGGCTTCCAGGCGTTCCAGTTCGAGCAGCAGGGCCAGATTGCGTACGCAGACAAGGTCATCGACAAGCTCAAGTCCAACGGCCAGTTCGACGATTTCCTTCCGGGCGTGCTGGACCCGTTCAAGTCAGACAAGGGCTACGTGGCGGTGCCGTGGCAGCTGGACATGCGCGTCTTCTGGTACCGCAAGTCCCTGTTCGAAAAGGCCAACGTTGCCCTGCCCACTGACTGGCCGTCCCTCCTGGAGGCCGGCAAGGCGCTGAAAAAGGTCGGCGCGTTCGGCTTCACCACAGGTGCCGGCACCGGCAACAACTACGCCAACCACTCCATGATCATGATGATGGTCAACAACGGCGGCGGCGTGTTCAACAAGGACGGCGAGCTGGACCTGCTCAACGACCGCAACGTCGAGGCCATGGAATTCGTCCTGGAACTGGTCTCCAACGGCATCGTGGACCCCGCAGCGGTCAGCTACACCACGGACAACATGTCCGCCCAGTGGAAGGACGGCAAGGCCGGCTACGGCCTCTTCCAGGTCAACGTCCCGCAGCGGGTGGGCGATACCTCCGGCGACCTGCTCGTGGCGGATCCCATCACCGGCCCGCACGGCGACAAGGCCACCATCGTGTTCCCGAACAACATCATGATGTACACCAACACCCCGTCGCAGGACGCGTCCGAGGAATTCCTGGTCTACTACCTGGGCCAGCTCAAGCAGCTCTGGCAGAAGAAGCTCATGTCCGCCCTCCCCGTCTTCAAGTCGATCACCGAGATCCCCGAGTTCGCCGACGACCCCAACAACGTCAAGATCGTCAAGGAATGGCAGCCGATCGCGAAGACCTTCGCCTCGCAGGGCAACACCCTGAACGCCAACCTCGCAGCGCTCGACGGCGGGCAGGCACTGAACCAGTTCAGCCAGACCATCATCACCGGCAAGTCCGACGCCAAGTCCGCGCTGCAGGCCTTCCAGTCCGGCCTCGAATCCGTCCTGAAGAAGTAGGACAGGGCCCCCCATGTCCAGTACCACAGCACAGTCCGGCCTGGCCCGGGCCCGCCGGGGAGTCGCCCCCGGCGGGTCCGGGACGCTTCCCGGGAAGCGCAAGAGCAAGCTCTCGGCACAGGCAACCAGGACGTTCTTCTGGCTCCTGCTCCCGTCCGTCGTCCTGCTCGTCCTCATCCACGGCTACCCGCTGGTTTACGCGGCCGTCCAGGCCACCCATGACGGGAACCTGCTGCAGACCGGAAACTTCATCGGCGGGGAAAACTTCGCCACCGTCCTGACCTCGCCGGCGTTCTGGAAAGCAGCCCAGTTCACCCTCTGGTTCACCATCGTGGGTGTCTTTGGCTCCTGGCTGGTGGGGCTGGGCCTGGCGCTGCTCCTGCGCACCAAGATTCCCGCCGGCAACACGTTCAAGGTCCTCCTGCTCCTGCCCTGGGTGGTGCCCATCGTGGTCTCCTCCACGGCCTGGAACTGGCTGGTGGCCACCCCGGACAGCCTTATCCCCTCCATGTTCCGCAACCTCGGACTGGGTACCCCGCTGTTCCTGGCCGATCCCACCCTGGCCTCCATCACGGTGATGGTGTTCAAGGTCTGGGTGTCCTTCCCCTTCATGATGATGATGACCTCCGCGGCGCTGGCCTCGGTGGATGAAACCGTCTACGAGGCCGCCAGCATGGACGGTGCCAGCCGCTGGCAGCAGTTCACCCAGATCACCCTGCCGCTGATCGCCCGGTCCACGTACATCAGCTGGATCCTGATGACCATCTTCTGCGTCAACGACTTCCCCACCATTTACCTGCTCACCGGCGGCGGACCCGTCAGCGCCACCACCTCCCTGGTGGTCCTGGCCTACCGCACCGTCTTCCAGGACTTCGCCACCGGCCCCGGCGTGGCCATCGCCTTCCTCATGACCATGACCCTGGTGGTCATCTCCGTCATCCTGTACCGCCAGATCCGAAAGTCGAGCGTCGAATAATGAGTGCAGTCCTCCACGCCCACCCGGAATCCGGCCCCACACTCGGAATCGACGAGGGCAAACCACGCAGGGTCCTGTCCGAAGCCGGCATGCGCGGCCGCTGGTGGCGGTTCGTCCTGATCCTTGCCATCACCGCCGTTGTGCTGGTTCCCATCCTGGTCACCGTGATCCTGGCCTTCACCCCCGGACCGAACAGCACCGCCACCGGCTTGACCTTCGAGAACCTCAGCAACGTTTTCTCCAAGACCCTCGCCGCCACCTGGCTCAAGAACAGCCTCATCACCACACTGGCAACCGTGCTGGTGTCCGTGGCCGTCGCCGCTCCGGCCGGCTATGTCCTGTCCCGCGGCCGGTCCAAGGCAGTCTCCGGCTACTCGCTGCTCCTGTTCGTCATGCAGTCCCTGCCCATCATCACCTCCGTGGTGCCGCTGTTCATCCTGTTCGCAGGGATGGGCCTGGTGGACAACCTCATGGGCCTGACCATCATCTACGTGGGCTCCACCATGACCGTTGCCACCTGGATGATGGCCGCCTACTTCGACTCCATCCCCATCAGCCTGGAAGAGGCGTCCTGGATCGACGGCTGCTCAGTCTTCGGCTCCTTCACCAAAGTGGTGCTGCGCAACTCCCTCCCGGGAATCCTGTCCACCGCCATCTTTGCCTTCCTCCTTGCCTGGAACGACTACCTGGTAGCCATCGTGTTCCTGCGCTCCAACGAAATCTTCACCCTTCCCATGGGCGTGCAGTCCTTCTTCCAGCAGAACGCCACGGACTGGACCTCCGTGATGGCCCTCGCCGTGGTGATGATGCTCCCGCCCGTCATCGTCTTCGCCACCCTGAACAAGTACTTCAGCGTCGGCGGCATCGGCGGATCCCTCGCCGGCCGCTAACCTGCCCAACATCGTCGCCAACCATCCTGATAGGAAACCCATGTCTTATTCACTTCAGCTCTACACCCTGCGCAACGCCATCGCGGAGGACCTGCCCGGCACCATCAAGAAGGTTGCGGAGATCGGCTTCACCCAGGTTGAGCCCTACAACTTCGTCGCTACGGCCAAGGAACTCGGTGCCGCGCTGAAGGAGAACGGCCTCACCGCACCCTCCGGCCATGCGCCGCTGCTGTCCCAGGACCAGGACGAGATCTTCACCGCGGCGAAGGAACTGGGCATCAGCACCGTCATCGATCCCTTCCTGCCCGCCGAGCACTGGCAGGACGCCGAAACCATCCAGGCCACTGCAGCCAAGCTCAACGCCGCAGCGAAGAAGGGCGCCGAGTACGGCATCACCGTGGGGTACCACAACCACGCCTGGGAACTGCAGTCCAGCATTGAGGGACGCACCGCGCTGGAGTACTTCGAGTCCCTGCTGGACCCTGAGTTGGTCCTGGAGGTCGACACCTACTGGGTGGCCGTGGGCGGCCAGGACCCCGTGGATATCCTCACCAAGCTCGGTGACCGGGTGAAGTTCATCCACATCAAGGACGGCAACCTGACCACGGACACCAAGGCCCAGCAGCCCGCCGGACAGGGCAAGGTCCCCGTCCTGGACGTGATCGCCGCCGCAAAGTCCCTCGACGTTGGCGTGGTGGAATTCGATGACTACTCCGGCGACATCTTCGACGGCATCACCCAGAGCCTGGCCTTCCTCAACAACAACACCGCCACCGAAGGAGCCAAAGCATGAGTTTCACACCATCCACCCGCAAGGGACCGGTTGGCGTTGCGGTGATCGGCGCGGGCAACATCTCCAAGCAGTACCTGGACAACCTCACCGTCTTCCCGGACCTGAAGGTCCTGGTGATCGCCGACCTCTTCGAAGACGCCGCCGAGGCCCGCGCCAAGGAATACGGCATCGCTGAATGGGGCGGCCCGGAAAAGGCGCTGAACCACCCCGACGTCGAAATCATCGTCAACCTCACCATCCCCGCCGCCCACGTGGAGGTGGCCACCGCAGCGGTGAACGCCGGCAAGCACGTCTGGACCGAGAAGCCCTTCTCCCTGGACCGCGAATCCGGGCTTGGCCTGCTCAAGGCTGCCGACGCCGCGGGTATCCGGCTCGGCACTGCACCGGACACGTTCCTGGGCGCCGGGATCCAGACTGCGCTGCGGCTCATCCAGCGCGGCGACATCGGCACGCCGCTGACCGCCATGACCACCTTCCAGACCCCCGGCCCGGAATCCTGGCACCCCAATCCCGCGTTCCTTTTCCAGCATGGCGCCGGCCCCCTGTTCGACATGGGACCGTACTACCTCACCACCCTGGTCCAGGCCTTCGGCTCCATCCGCAAGGTGGCCGCCGTCGGGTCCAAGGCCAAGGAGGTCCGCGTCATCGGTTCCGGGCCCAAGGCCGGCGAGGAATTCACCGTGGAGGTGCCCACCCACGTCTCAGCGATGGCCCAGTTCGAATCCGGCGCCTCCTCGCACAGCGTCTTCTCCTTCGAATCCCCCCGCGCCCGGATGGGGTTCGTGGAAATCACCGGCACGGAAGCCACCATCTCCCTGCCGGACCCCAACTATTTCACCGGCGACATCAGGCTCTGGCGCGCCGGTGACGAAGACTGGACCACCATCCCCGCCACCGGCCCTGCCAACGGCCGCGGCATGGGTGCCCTGGACATGGCCCGCGCCATCCGCGCCGGCGTGCCGCACCGGGCCACCGGCGACCTCGCCTACCACGTGCTGGACAGCATGGTCTCGATCTCCGAATCCATCGACTCCGGAACCTTCGTGAACGTCGAAAGCTCAGCTCCGGTTTCCACAGCCCTCCCCGAGGACTGGGCCCCGGAAACCGCAACTCTCTAGCTCAGCCAGCAGGAAGCAGCAGGAACACGCCATGACCACTCCCGCACACCCAACCGCAACCCCGGCTCCCCCATCCCTCGGGGTGGCCGCCATCGGTTACGCCTTCATGGGCAAAGCCCATTCAAATGCGTGGCGGAACGTGGCAAGTTTCTTCGACGTCCCGGCCTTCGAGCAGAAAGTGCTCGTGGGCCGGGACGCCACCGCCGTGGCCGAGGCCGCCACCAGGTACGGCTGGGCGGAGTCCGCCACCGACTGGCGTGAAGTCATCGACCGGGACGACATCCACATCATCGACATCTGCGCCCCCGGCTGGATGCACGCCGAGATCGCCATCGCAGCACTGGAAGCCGGCAAGCACGTGCTGGTTGAGAAGCCGCTCGCCAACACCCTTGCCGAAGCCGAGCTCATGACCGCCGCCGCCGCGAAGGCACGCGCCAGGGGCGTTCAGTCCATGATCGGTTTCAACTACCGCCGCGTCCCCGCCCTTGCCCTGGCCCGGGAGCTCATCGCCGAAGGCCGGCTCGGCACCGTCCGGCACGTCCGCGCCGCCTACCTCCAGGACTGGCTGGCCGACGACCAATCGCCCATGACCTGGCGGCTCCGCAAGGAGACTGCCGGCTCCGGCGCGCTGGGCGACATCGCCTCCCACGCCATCGACCAGGTCCTCTACCTCCTGGGCGACCAGGTCACGGAGGTCACCGGCCGGCTCCATACGTTCGTTCCGCAGCGTCCCGGCGGCAATTCCGCCGGGGAAGGCCTGGAGGACGTCACCGTCGACGACGCCGCCTGGGCCACGCTGTCCCTCGCCTCCGGAGCCATCGCCTCAGTGGAGGTCTCCAGGGTGGCCACGGGCCAGAAGAACAGCCTCAAGCTCGAGATCTACGGCGACAAGGGCACCATCCTGTTCGACCTCGAAAACCTCAACGAACTCGGGTTCCTGGACGCCACCGCCCCGGTGCGCGAGCAGGGATTCCGCCGCATAATGGTGAACGAACCCGAGCACCCCTACCTCGAAGCGTGGTGGCCGCAAGGCCATATCATCGGCTGGGAACATACCTTTACCCACCAGGTCCGGGACTTCCTCACCGCCATCCAGGACCAAACCCCGCCCTCGCCGTCGTTCGAGGAAGGACTGAACGTGCAGTACATCCTCAACGCCGTGGAGGAATCCGCCGCCGCGAAGAGCGCCCTGATCCAACTGCCTGGCACCTCCCCGGAGACCAGCCCCACCGAAGGAGCCTGACCATGCCCCGCCCGTTTACCCTGTTCACCGGCCAGTGGGCCGATCTTCCGCTTGAGGAAGTCGCCAAACTTGCCTCCGGCTGGGGCTATGACGGCCTGGAAATCGCCGTCTCCGGAGACCACCTGGACGCCTGGCGTGTGGACGAACCAGGCTACGTCGAGTCCAAGCTCGAACTCCTGGACAAGTACAACCTCAAGGTCTGGGCCATCTCCAACCACCTCAAGGGCCAGGCAGTATGCGATGACCCCATCGACTTCCGCCACGAGGCCATCGTCGGCTCGCGCGTGTGGGGCGACGGGGAGCCCGAAGGCGTCCGCCAGCGCGCCGCCGAGGAACTCAAGCACACCGCCCGGCTCGCCCGTGCACTGGGCGTGGACACCGTCGTCGGGTTCACCGGCTCCTCCATCTGGCAATACGTCGCGATGTTCCCGCCCGTCCCGGAAAAAGTCATCGACGCCGGCTACCAGGACTTCGCCGACCGCTGGAACCCCATCCTGGACGTCTTCGACGACAACGGCGTCCGCTTCGCCCACGAAGTCCACCCCTCCGAGATCGCCTACGACTACTGGACCACCCAGCGCACGCTCGAAGCGATCGGCCACCGCGAAGCGTTCGGCCTGAACTGGGACCCGTCACACATGATGTGGCAGGGCATCGACCCCGTGTCCTTCATCTGGGACTTCAAGGACCGGATCTACCACGTGGACTGCAAAGACACCAAGATCCGCCAGACCGGCCGCAACACCGTCCTCGGCTCCCACCTCGCCTGGGGCGACCCCCGCCGCGGCTGGGACTTCGTCTCCGCAGGCCGGGGCGACGTCCCCTGGGAAGCGTCCTTCCGGGCCCTGGCCGCCATCGGCTACACCGGCCCCATCTCAGTGGAATGGGAAGACGCCGGCATGGACCGCCTCCACGGCGCCCCCGAAGCCCTGGCCGCCCTCAAGAAATACGACTTCCCCGCATCCCAAACCAGCTTCGACGCCGCCTTCAGCAGCAAGGACTAGCCTGTGGCCGACGCGATCCGCAGTCTCCGGCCCGGCCAGCGCTGTGAGGTGTGGGTCGCGTCGGTTTCCGGGCAGGCCAGCCTGCTTTTCAGCTCCGACACGCTCCTGCTGGAAGCGGCCAACTGGACCCTGGACGGCACAGCCCTTGTCCTGAACGGTAACGGGAAGTTGTGGAGGCTGGCCACTGAAGAACGGGCGCTCGGGGAAATACCGCTCACCGGAATTCCGGACCTCAACAACGATCACGTCCTGGCACCTGATGGCAGTGACATCTTCCTCTCAGCCAACGACGGCCACATCTACCGGGCTGCGTTGGACGGCGGCGCAGCCACCAGGATCACCAAAGACGACGGCACTTTCCATTTCCTCCACGGCGTCAGCCCTGACGGCAAGGAACTCGCCTACGTTGGCATCGAGGCGGGCGACTTCAAGCGGCCGGGTCACCTGATGACCATGGCGTCCGACGGCGGTGCTGCCGCCCGCGTCGATGTTGGTTCCGGCCATTGCGACGGTCCCGAGTACTCGCCTGACGGGACGTGGCTGTACGTGAATACGGAGTCCTTCAGCACAGTTCCCGGCCATGCCCAGCTTGCCCGCGTGCGGGCCGACGGCAGCGGATTCGAGCAACTCCTGCACAGCACCACTGTCGACTGGTTCCCGCACGTTTCCCCGGACGGCCGCTTCGCCACGTACATCCGGTTCCCCGCCGGAACCGAAGGCCACCCCGCTGACCTGCCGGTCGACGTCGTCCTTGTTTCCACGGATGACTGGACCACTCCCCTGTTCACATGGCCGCTGCTGGGCGGCCAAGGTACGCTCAACGTCAACAGTTGGTCGCCGGACTCCGACCACTTTGCCTTTGTGGCCTATCCGCTTTCTGACTCACCAAAGGACTGACTTCGTGACCTTGAACAACGGCACTTCCGACGGCACCATCCGCTGGGGCATCCTGGGCACCGGTTTCATCGCCGGACTGCAGGTCCCGGACCTGAAGGAGAACGGCTTCACCGTCCAGGCCGTGGGCTCCCGCACGGAGGAGTCCAGCAAGGCGTTCGCCGACCAGCACGGCATTCCCACCGCATACGGAAGCTACGAAGACCTGGTGGCCGATCCGGACGTGGACGTTGTCTACATCGCCACTCCGCACCCGTTCCACCATGCCAATGCCCTGCTGGCGCTCAACGCCGGCAAGCACGTGCTGGTGGAGAAGGCCTTCACCATCAACGCCCGCGAGGCGCAGGAGATTGTGGACCTCGCAGCGGCCAAGGGCCTGGTGGCACTGGAGGCCATGTGGACGAGGTTCCTTCCCCATATGGCCCGGATCCGCCAGATCATCGGCCAGGGAGCCATCGGCGAAGTACGCAAGGTGCTGGCGAGCCACAACCAGGACCTGCCCAAGGATCCTGCGCACCGGCTGAACGATCCCGCGCTCGGTGGCGGAGCGCTGCTGGACCTGGGGATCTACCCTATTTCCTTCGCGTTCGACATCCTGGGCGCGCCGCAGCGGATCCTGGCCAGCGCGTCGAAGACCGTCACCGGGGTGGACCGCCAGACCTCGGCGATCTTCGAGTACGCAGGCGGTGCGCAGGCGATCATTGACTGCGAGCTCGACGCCGCGAGCGCCAACCGGGCCCTGGTGATCGGGACCGAAGGCTGGATCGACATCGAGTCCACCTGGTACAACCCTGTTCCGTTTACGGTGTTCGACGCCGCAGGAAACGTGGTGGAACGGTTTGAGCAGCCGGTCAAGAGCCGCGGGATGCAATACCAGGCTGCTGAGCTGGAGCGGCTGGCGGGCACCGGCGCCACCGCCGGGAGCCTTCTTCCGCCCACCCAGACCGTGTCCATCATGGCAGCCATGGATGAAATCCGCCGCCAGATCGGGTTGGAGTACGACGCCGACACCCGGCTCTGACAGGGGGGACGGCAAAGGCCCCTGCCGCAGCTCCCTCAGGAACCAGCGGCAGAGGCCTTTGTGCTGAAGTGGTGCTGCTAGCCGGCGTTGAACTCTTCGCCGTCGTCGTCCTTCGGCGACTTCTCCTGCGGAAGGTCGTTGCCGCTGCCGTCCGGGACGCCCGCTGCTTCCTGGCCCGGTTCCGAGGAAGTGGGAGCGGACCCCTTGGAGTCGTCGTTGTTCTCGTCGATTTCGGCGGCGCTGGAGGGCAGGTCGACGTCGCGCGCCACCTGTTCCTCTCCGCTGGACTGCGGTTCGTTGGTGGCCGCGCCCTGGCCGCCCTGCGAACCCTGGCCCGCCTGCTGGTCCTGCCCGCCCATTTCCTGCTCAGCCGTGGGAGTGCCGTAGCCGCCCGGGTCGGTCTCGGGTGCAGCGTGCTGGTTGTCCTGGGTCATGGTTCCTCCTGTTTGCGTTGCGGTTGATTCGGTGTGAAGTGGGCTAAAGGCCCTTGCCCCCGGTCACAGGCAGTACTGCCCCGGAAATGTAGGAGCCGTCCTCGGAGGCGAGCAGCACGTAGGCGGCTGCCAGTTCGGCGGGTTGGCCGGCGCGCTCCAAGGGTGTGTCCTGGCCGAAGGACGGCAGCTTGTCCGGCCATTCGGTGGCCGGAATCAGCGGCGTCCAGATGGGGCCGGGCGCAACGGCGTTGACCCGGATCCCCTTGGGCCCCAGTTCCTGGGCCAGTGCCTTGGTGAAGGCCACCTGGGCTGCCTTGGTCATGGCGTAGTCGATCAGGCCAGGCGACGGGTTGAAAGCCTGGATCGAAGCGGTGGTGATGATGGAGGCGCCCGCCTTCAGGTGCGGAACGGCCGCCCGCGCCGTCCAGAGCAGCGAGTACAGGTTGGTCTTGAACACCCTGTCGAACTCTTCGGTGGGCAGCGACTCGAGGCTGTCCCGGTTCTTTTGGTAGGCCGCGTTCAGCACCACCACATCAAGGCGGCCAAATTCGCTGGCGGCCTCGTCCGCGATCCGGGTGCTGAACTCCTCTTCGCGCCCGTCGCCGGGGAACAGCAGGGCGCGGCGCCCCGCCTTGCGGATCCATTCCGCGGTGTCCTGGGCGTCCTCCTCCTCTTCCGGAAGGTAGGAAATGGCGACGTCGGCCCCCTCACGGGCGAAGGCGATGGCCGCGGCCTTGCCGATGCCGGAGTCGCCGCCGGTGATCAGGGCTGCCTTGCCTTCAAGCTTTCCGTTGCCCTCATAGGACGCTTCGCCATGGTCCGGCTTGGGGTCCATGGGCGCCGTCAGGCCGGGCTGCTTCTGCTCCTGTTCAGGGAACGGCCCCGAATGGTAACCGCCCCGCGGGTCCTTGGGCTGGTCTGTCTGCTTGCCTGTGTCCTGCTTGTCTGTACCGCTCATAGTCCGCCTACTCAGTTGTCGGTTTCCGAAGAGCTTCGCCGGTATACCGGCTCTTCGAAGCTATCCCCCACGAAGGAACGAAGTCCACCGTTCAGAACCAATAATCAGTAAACTTATCAAATACTGGTGTTGGCGCAACGTTGCCTTGTTTCTGGGTAGGTGGAGAGTAGGAAGGAAACAGGGGGCTGGCCGGGATTGGAGGACGCAGCAATGTCAGAGGTGGAGGATTACACCGGCAGGACCGGGCGGAATGAAACCCGCGAGGAACAGCTGGACCGCAACTGGGCCGAGCTGCTGCAGGAGCTGCGGGTGCTGCAGACCGGTGTGCAGATCCTTGCCGGATTCCTGCTGACGCTCCCCTTCCAGTCACGCTTCGAGGACCTGGACAGGTTCCAGGTGACGCTTTACCTGGCCAACGTCGTTGTCGCCGCCCTGACCACCGCCTTCATCCTCCTCCCGGTCAGCGTCCACCGCCGGCTGTTCCGCAAGCGGCTCAAGGAAACGCTGGTCTCCAGCGCGGACTCCATCACCAAGATCGCGCTGGGCGGGATCGCCCTCCTCAGCGCCGGGACCGCCGCGCTGGTCTTCGACGTCACCGCGGGGCGGCAGGCCGGGCTGACCGCCGGAGGGGCACTGATGGCGGTAATGGTGGTGTTGCTGGTCTATGTCCCCATCCATCTCAACCGGAAGGCCGACGCCGGCAAACTCGACCGGAAGCTCTAGGGAACGGAGTAGGAAATGCGCAAATGGGCTAAAGAGCACGGGCTGCTCCTGGCAAACCTGGCCCTCTTCCTGGTGTTCTTCGGAGGCATGATCCTTTCAGGGGCTGCCTCCTACAGTGAAGACCAGCAGGCCCATGGGGAGCCGCCCGTCACCGTGGTCCAGTTCCTCGGCAGCGGAGAATTCGTGGAGGCCACCTTTGAAAACTGGGAGTCAGAGTTCCTGCAGATGGCCATGTACGTGGTGCTGACCGTTTTCCTGTTCCAGAAGGGTTCGTCGGAGTCGAAACCCCTGGACAAGAAAGCGCCGCAGGACGAAGACCCCCGCCACGCCGCCATCAGGAAGGCAACGCCCTGGCCGGTGAAGCGCGGCGGGATAGCGCTCGGATTCTATAAGCACTCGCTGTCTATCCTCCTCTTCGTGCTGTTCCTTGCGTCCTTCACCATGCACGGGGTGGGCGGCGCGGCGGCGTACAGCGAGGACCAGCAAAGCCATGGCCAGCCTGCCGTGACCTTCCTGCAGTACCTGGGCACCAGCCGCTTCTGGTTCGAGTCGTTCCAGAACTGGCAGAGCGAATTCCTGGCCGTCGCCGTCCTGGTGGGCGCCTCCGTCTACCTGCGGGAGAAGGGCTCCCCGGAGTCCAAGCCTGTAGCTGAACCGCATTACGAGACCGGCGCCTGAGCTCCCCGACACCTAGAACCATCCACTACGAGAGGAACACATGAGGACCGCACTGAAATCAGTCCTGCTCGCCCTGCTTCTCCTGGCCGCCCCCGCACTCTCAGTCGGCGCGGCCTCGGCCGCCCCGGCGCCAGCCGCCGCTACTGCGGCGCTTGGATTCAGCGCCGGAGCCGCGGTGCCGGCGGGAAACACTCCCACCCCATCGCCCGGTGACACGTCGTCCACCGGCCCGGCCAACCCCGGAACCGGCGAATCGACGCAGAGCGAATCCACGCGCGTGAACTATGCGCCCTGGGTTATCGGCGGGATCGTGGTGGTGGTTCTGATCGCAGTGCTGATCTGGAGCCGGCGCCGCAACAAGCCCTTCGTCGGCTGATCCACGTAGCCGCCTGCACTTGGGGAGGGGCGTTGGCTAGGCCCCTTCGAGGACCTGGCTGGTTGCCCAGGTGAGGTACTTGCCGGCGTTCGCGATGGCGTCTTCCGGGCTTGAGGCAACATCCAGCAACTGGGCCGCGGCCACCACACCGTGCCCGCTGAGGTCCTCAAGGCTCACCAGGATCCGCCCGGCCACCACGATGACGGGGATGCCACGTTCGCGGGCAGCATCGGCGAGCGCGATGGGCGCCTTGCCGGTCAGCGACTGGGAATCCATGGACCCTTCGCCCGTGATCACCAGGTCCGCGCTCGCCAGCTCGCCTGCCAGGCCGGTGAGGCCGGCGACCAACGCGAAGCCGCCTTCCAGCGTGGCGCCGGTGAAGGCGAGGAACGACGCCGGGAAGCCGCCGGCGGCGCCTGCGCCGGGGACGTTCACGTCCCGGCCTGTCGCCTCCCGCAGGACTGAGGCCCAGTTGCGGAGCCCGGCGTCGAGCAGTTCAACCGCGTTGTCATCCGCACCCTTTTGGGGCGAGAAGACATGCGCGGCGCCGGTGGGCCCGTAGAGCGGGTTGCGGACATCCACGGCGATCCGGAAGGTGGTGGCGGACAGCCGGGGGTCGAGTCCGCTGGCGTCGAGCGAGACGACGTCGGCCAGCGAGCCGCCGCCGAGCGGCACCACGTTGCCAGCGGAGTCGAGTGGCTTGAGGCCCAGCGCACGCAGGGCGCCGCTGCCGCCGTCGCTCATGGCCGAACCGCCCAGGCCGAGCACGATCTCGGTGGCACCTGCCTCAAGCGCCGCCGCGATGAGCTGGCCGCAGCCGTAGCTGTGGGCACGGAGCGCGTTGTCCGGCGTCGGTTCCATCTCCGCCAGGCCGGAGGCCTGTGCCGTCTCGATCACCGCGGTGACCTTGCCGGCGTCGTCCTTACGGATGGCCCACGCGGCACCCAGCGGAGCGAGGATGGGACCCACCACGGCGTTGAGCCGCTCCTCATAGCCGGCTGCGACAGCCGCCTCCAGGGTTCCCTCGCCGCCGTCGGCGATGGGGAACTGGGTGGCCACGGCGTCCGGGTACACGCGCAGGGCGCCTTCGGCGATGGCAGCAGCAGCCTCAGCCGCGGTGAGTGAACCCTTGAACTTGTCCGGAGCGATCAGAATGCGCATGCGCCCATCATGCCAGCCTCGGCCCGGAAAGCGCTTGCCCAATCCGTCATGCGGACAGCGCCTGCACCGCCACTGCAGGAACGCTTAGGCTTGGCGCCAGTCGTGGCCGGTCAGATGCGAACCCGCCTGCGGCCCCATTTGCAGCATGCCGCCGTCCACTGCCCAGGAGGCGCCGTTGACGTAGCTGGCAGCAGGAGAGGCGAGGAATGCGATGACCGCGGCAACCTCGCGGGCATCTCCGGGCCGGCCCAAGGGAACGCCCGGGCGGTCCTTCAAGGCCGGATCCTCGTTGTCCTGGCCTGTCATGGGGGTGGCAATCTCGCCGGGCGCTACGGAATTGGCGGTGATGCCGTGCTCGGCGAGCTCGAGCGCCAGGGTCTTCATCAGGCCACCCAGCCCGTGCTTGGAGGCGTCGTACGCGGAGGCGCCGACGCGCGGCTGGAATTCGTGCACGCTGGTGACGGCGATGAGGCGGCCACCCCTCCCGGCGCGGACCATGCGCCGGGCGGCCGCTTGCAAGCACACGAATGCGCCGTTGAGGTTGGTGTCCAGCGTCCGCATCCAGGTGTCAACGTCCAGGTCAAGGAACCTGGTGCCGTCACCGGCACCGGCGTTGTTCACAAAGACGTCCACGCCGCCAAGTCCGTCAGCCAGCTCATTGATGGCCGCCGCGGCGCCCTGGAAGTCCGTGGTGTCGAGCTGCCGGACCATTGCCTTCCGGCCCAGGGCACGGACCTCGTCGGCCGTGCCCTCGGCACCGGCTTTGTCCGAGTGCCAGGTGACCCCGACGTCCAGCCCTGCCCGGGCCAAGGCCACCGCAGTGGCCTTGCCTATTCCGGAATCTGATCCGGTGACGATTGCGGTGGCGGGTGCGAACGGGCTGGCGTCCTGCATTCGGCGGCCTTTCGTTGGGGGTTTGGCGGTCCTGCCCGGCGGCGGGCTGTCAGGGGGCGGGCTGTCAGGCGGGCCGCCGCAGTTCCTGCGGTGTGTAACCTTCGTCGGAGCTGCCGCCCGCGGCGTCGGAGGCGTCCGCTGTGTCGGCATCGTCCCGGGTGTCCGGAACGGCCATCAGGGGAACGGCAAAGGTGACCACGGGGCGCGCTCCGGCGTCGTCAGCGGAGCGGATGGTCAGGCTCCTGGTGCCGGGCGGCACGGAGGGTGTGAAGACCTGGAGGTTCCGTGACCCCAGCGTGGCGGAGTCGCGGAGCGTGTACTCGGTTCCGAAGTGGTCCTGGAGGATGATGCGGGGCTGCGGGCCGCCGTCGGCAGCCATCTGGATGGTGACCACCAGGCCGGTGGCCCAGATCTCGACGGAGAGGACGGTGAACGCCGTGGCGTCGGTGATGTGCCGGCCGTACGTGGGCGGCAGGAGCATCCCGCGAAGGGTGCCGGAGGGAATTATTTCTCGCATTGTTTTTCCTGTGGGTCTTGCGTCCACTGCCGCCGGACCGGCCCGGAATGGTATCCCGGTGCTGCCTGTGCAGGGATGCGGGTGCGGCTTGGGCACTTCCCGGGCCGGTTTTTCCGGCCGGGGAGTGGCTGCCTTTCGCTGCGCGGTTCCTGGTTGATGGAGGGTGGCCTGCCGTTTCGGTGGACTGGAAAGCCCCGTTAGGCAGGGATGGCGGAACCTCGCGATTCCGCTGCTGAAATCAATGCGGAGTGCTCCCGGCAGCCGCCGCGGCGTACTGTCCGGCATCTCCGCCACCTGTTGCGCATCGCGTTCCCCCTGCCATACGTTGGCCGCCCTTTCCATGGGCCTCAACAGCCCCAGCTGAGTAATAAGTCTACTTACCAGCAAGCCTCCGATGGCAGGCCGCTGTCAAGGGGATGGCGGGGTTTCGGCGGGAACCCACAGCTCCCGCAGCACGCACGGCACGGGCAGGCGCGCGCCGGGAAGCATGAGGGATGTGTCAGTGGCGCGTTTCCCCGGGGTGCTGCGGGGCCGCTCCGGACAGGCGCCGCGGGCGCAGGGCGGCCACATAGCCGGGCACCCGGCTCTGGCCCTCGACCCCGGTAACGGGGTTGGTTTCGATGGCGGCGGAGCCCTCCTCCAGCAGCTCCCAGGACGCAGGCGGCAGGGCCCGCGAGCGCTCCTTCGGGCCGAAGTGGCCGGGCATCGGCAGGCCGCGGATGGCACGCTCCAGCGGAGCCGGGATGCTGCGCTGCGTGGCGCCCAGATGGGTCACGTACTCCACGGGGTTCCCCTGGAAATTGGTTTCCGCCAGGAACACCGTCCCCCGGCCCCCTGCCAGGACCCGCAGGTTGTCGGCCAGGGCCGCCTGGTCTGCCGGCGCCAGGACGTGCAGCACGCCGCGGACAAAAACGTTGGCCGGCCCGTCCACCAGGCCGGCACCGGCGCCGGGCGCCGTCATGTCACGGACCTCGAAGCGGACGTTGCCCGGGTTGCCCGGCTCCGCTGCGGCGCGGGCGGCGGCATGTGCCGAGATGTCCACGCCGATGGCCTGGGGAAAATGTGCAGCGAGGGCACGGGTGAAGCTGCCGTGGCCGCACCCCACATCCACCACCGGCAACCCCGGGTCAAGGTGGCGGAGGATGAGGTCCCGGTAGCCAAGGAATTCATGGTCGCTTCCGGCGTCCCAGAGCACTTCGCCGCCCGGCCCGGTTGCTGTGATCCCCGCCCAGTAACGGTCCCAGGCGAGCGGCCTGTCCTTGGGTGCGGAACGGGACAGCCGGATGAGCCGGGGAAGCATCAGGTACTTCCGCCAGCCGGTCTTCACGGGTTTTGCGGGGGTAGGCACGCCCCAAATATATGTCCTGAAGCAACTACAGCCGCCGGGACGTGCAGTGTCGGCGCGGCCGCGTACGGGGGCGGATGCCGCATGGGGACGCGGTATGGGTCAGGTGTCGCGCGCCAGCCAGGCCATCGCATCGGTCCGGGACGTGAAGAACCGCGTGGGGCACGGCAGCCTGCTGACGCCCAAGGCGAAGTTGGCCATGACCTTGTCCACGGGCGACGAGCCCAGGAGGGCAATCCTGGAAGCCTGGCACGGCCGGCCGAACACGGCCCGGGCGCCGCGGCTGACCTTCTCGGTAGTGGCCATATCCACCAGCATGGGACGCCGGGTGGACCCGCACATCTCGTTGACCCGATCCATGGCGCTCTGCGCATCGGTCTCGCTGATCGATGCGCCGCGCGGCCACCGGAGCTGCAGGATCCCGCCCTCATCGATGCTGAGATCCCCTTTGACGTGCTCGGCTGGCTGGTGCGTCACTTTGTCCTCCCCGCGATCTTTCTGGAGCCCCACGCCCCTCGTCCCCCTACAATGTACTCAACTGGGAGGGAAGGGGTGGTTGTGGCGTCTGACACGCCCGAGGTTTCGAGCGCGCCCCGCACCGTCGTCGTAGCGGATCCCGACGCCGGGAGGCTGGCTCAGAACACTTCGGCCCTCCGCGGTGCCGGCTACGTAGCGCACGCCGCGGGCGATGCTGCCAGCCTGGCCGGACTGCTGGCGGAAGGCGAACCGGCAGCCATCATCACGGACGCCACCCTGCTGCCCGGCCTGGAGACCGAGGCGCCCCTGCTGGTCATGGTCGACCTGGACGATCCCCGGCAAACATCCGTGCGCCCGCCGGGTATCCACGACTGCATCACCAAGCCAACCTCGCCGCGGGAGCTGGTGCACCGCACCACGGCCCTGATCGACCAGGTGGCACGCCGCAGGGCGTCGCGGCAGGACGCCGAGGCCCTCCGCGAGCAGCTCCGGCTGGTTTCGGCCGCCGTACGCGCCACCAACGATCCCCAGGAAATTGCGCGCTGCGTGGTCGAAGGGTTTGGCCGGACCTTCAAGGCGGACCACGTCCTGCTGGAAACCTTTGAGGACAGCCGCGTTCCGCGCATCACCGCCGCGTGGGACAGCGAAGGGCTGGAACCATTGTCCGACGACGACCTGCCGGACGAGGATTCCGCGCGGCGGACCGCGGACCTGCTGTGGGCCGGCGCCGAGACCCTGTCCACGGATGCCGGGGACGCGGACGACGCCGAGCCCGCCCGGGCACGCGCCGATGGCGGGCAGGCGGCGGACGGCGAGGTTCCGGCGTCGGGCATCTCCAACGCGGCATCAACGCTGGCGGTGCCCATGGGCGAGGGAAGCTCCTCGCTGGGCATCATCTGGATCGCGTCCCTGGACAAACCACGGAAATGGTCGCGCGCAGAACTCGGGCTGATCCAGCACGTGGCGGGCAACGCGGCCCACGGCCTGATCCAGAGCCACCTGATCAGCAGCCAGCAGCAGGTGGTGAAGCAGCTGCAGCAGCTGGACAAGGCGAAGACGGACTTCCTGGCCACCGTGAACCACGAGCTCCGGACGCCGCTGACGTCAATCATGGCCTACCTGGACATGATCCAGGAGAGCACCGAACAGCCCGGCTCGGCCGAGATCCACCAGATGCTGGACATCGTGGTCCGCAATACCGAGCGGCTGCGCACCCTCATCGAGGACATGCTCAGCGTCTCCCGCAACGGCCTCGACGACACCCTGATGCACCTCACCCCGGTCCGCCTCGGCCAGACCCTGGACCTGGTGGCCTCCGCGCTGCGGCCGCTGGCCAAACTGCAGAACGTGACCATCGCGCTGGATCCGGTTCCGGAAGACCCGGAGATCCTGGCCGACGAAATCCAGCTGCAGCAGGTCTTCACCAACCTGGTCTCCAACGCCATCAAGTTCACCCCCAGCGGCGGACGCATCGAGGTGGGCAGTGAATCCCACGCAGCTGCGGACGGCAGCCGCTGGGCCACCGTCCGGGTTGCCGATAACGGCATCGGCATCTCCAGTGACGAGATCGACCATGTGTTCACCCGGTTCTACCGGGCGTCCAACGCCATGTCCGGTGCTATCCCGGGAACGGGACTGGGCCTGGCCATCACCAAGGACATCGTGGCCCGCCATGGTGGGACGATTGATGTGGCCTCCACCCTGGGCGCGGGGACCACTGTCACGGTCAGCCTCCCCCTCGATGCAGACCGCACCCAGTCCAACTGAGCGGGGGAAGGAAGAATCCGATGTTCGCGGATGACGATCCCCGGCTCACCCAACTGCTGGACCACATAGTCCGGATCGCATCGGGTGACCTGGGCTCACGGGTTGAGGTTTCCCCTGCCCGCGATGAGCTGGATGCGATCATCATGGGCACCAACCTGCTGGCCGAAGACCTCCAGATCATCTACGAGGAACTGGAACAGCGCGTGCAGGTCCGCACCCAGATGCTGCACGAGGCACACCTCAAGATGCAGAAGATGGCCATGCAGGATCCGCTGACCGGGCTTGCCAACCGGTCCGCGCTGATCGATGCGCTCAGGGCCGCCCTGGATGCGGACACGGCATCAGGGGAAGGGCCGGTGATCCTCCTGATGGACCTGGACGCCTTCAAGTCCATCAACGACTCCATGGGGCACACTGCCGGGGACCAGGTGCTCATCACGGTGGGCCAGCGGGTGCGGAACGCTGTGCGGGCCACGGACGTGGTGGCGCGGCTGGGCGGGGATGAGTTCGCCATCGTCATGCCCGCCGTCGCCCCTGACCAGGCGGCCATTGTGGCGCACCGGATCCTGGCGGCGCTGAGCGAGCCCATCGAACTGCCGGGCAAGAGCGTGCGCTGCGGGGCCAGCATCGGGTTGAGCGTCGGCTCGCCGGGCCAGACCCCGGAAGAGATGCTGATGGAAGCCGACGTGGCCATGTACGCCTCGAAAGCCGAAGGGCAAAACCGGCTGCACCGGTTCGAACCCGGGCTGCTGCTGGTCCGCAGGCTCCGGAGCCAGCTGGTGGAAGACCTGCGGGCGGCCATCAGGAACGATGGCCTGATGCTGTACTACCAGCCGGTGGTGGACCTGGTGTCCCGCCGGCTGGAGGGCGTGGAAGCCCTGGTCCGCTGGAGCCACCCCACCCGGGGGTTCATCATGCCCGACGAGTTCATTCCGCTGGCCGAAGAGGCCGGCCTGATTTCGGAGCTGGGCAACTGGGTCCTCCGCACCGCCGTGCAGCAGCTGCGCGCCTGGATCGACGATTCACTCGTGGACGGCGACTTCTCGGTCCGGATCAACATTTCCGCCACGGACCTGCAAAGCCTGCAGTTCATCGAGGACGTCAGGAACGTCCTCCGGGAAACGGGCGTCAAGCCTGAACAGGTGGTCCTCGAACTGACTGAAGTGGCCATCGTGAAGGGCAACGAGCTGGACCGCTACTCCCTGGCCGGGCTCCGCGGGCTTGGCGTGGGAATCGAGATTGACGATTTCGGCACGGGCTACTCGTCCATCAGCTACCTCCGGCGCCTGCCGGTGGACCGGGTCAAGGTGGACCGGTCGCTGATCTCCGGTTTGGGGACAGACCCCAGCCAGCCGGCACTGGTGGCAGCCGTACTCCAGCTGGTCCGCGCCTGCGGCCTGGAAGCCGTGTGGGAAGGCGTTGAAACGGCGGAGCAGGCGGACATCCTGCGGGAACTTGGCTGCCAGAGCGCGCAGGGCTATTACTTCAGCAGGCCCGTTCCGGCGGACGACATCCCCGCATTGCTCGCTGACCAGCAGGAAAGCGCTCACCGGCAGCCGTAAAAGTACTGCCTTTTTCACCTCACCCGATATACGATCATCGTGCGGGGGACGGTTTTCCGGCACCGCGGAAAACCGCCGTTGTCAGCACCAAACGTTAAAGGCGTTTTAGAAATTGAACATTAATGGGCCAATGGGTCATTACTTCGTCAACTGGGGGCGTAGCTAATGTCGGTTCGTGTACAGGCATGGGGAATCATCGCCGCGGTCCTGGCGGACACTGATCCGTCCGGAGCCGCTGTCCGCCAGCGCCTCAGCAACAGCCTCGACGAGAATCCCGGCGTGCCCGAGCGGGCGCTGCTGGAGTACCTGCTCGAGACCCGGCGCAGCGACGCCAACACCGAAGAGACGCTCGAGAGCGCGCGGCAGATGCGCTTGGCGCCGAACTCCATGCCGCCGAAGTTTGCGGAGCAGTTGGATGCCATCCGCAGCGTGTCCCGCATCAGTGCGCTCCTGGAAAACCAGATGCTGATGACGGCGTTCCAGCCCATTTACGGGCTGGCGGACAAGAGCGTGGTGGGAGTGGAGGCGCTCTCCCGGTTCGTCAGCGATGACGGCGCCGCCGCCGAACTCTGGTTCGCAGAGGCAGCCGCCGTAGGCCTCGGCGCAAACCTTGAGTTCTCGGCACTGGGTTCGGCTGCCGCCGCGGCCAGGGACCTGCCGGCGGACCTGTACGTCTCCCTCAACATTTCGCCTACGTCCTGCCTGGACCCGCGGCTGCCGGAACTGTTCGCGCACATCGACCTTCCCATCGACCGGGTAGTCCTCGAACTGACCGAAACCATCCCGGATGAGGAGTATGCGCAGTTCATCGCCGCCATTAACCCGCTCCGGGACAAGGGCCTGCGGATCGCCATTGACGACACGCACTCCGGCGCCGGGGCACTGAGCCGCATGGTGCACCTGCGGCCGGACTTCCTCAAGGTTGGCCGGGACGTCTTCGGCAACGTGGACAACGACGGCCTCCAGCGGGCACTGACCACCTGCCTGGTGGACTTCACGGACCAGATCGGCACCACCCTGGTGGCGGAGGGCATCGAGACCGTGGGCGAGCTGAAGGTCCTGACGGAACTGGGCATCGACGCCGGGCAGGGGTACCTGCTGGGCCGTCCCTCCGTCCGCCCGCAGGACTGGGCGTCCTGGAACACCCGGCAGGACGCTGATGGCCTCAACCGCCAGCTGGCCGAGCCCGCCGGGCGCAGTCCGCAGGAGAACGAGTCCGCCTAAGCCACTGCCTACTCGGAGTGGCCCTGGTCCCGGCTCATCTGGCCTTCAGCCGGCGGGGTCTCTCCCGGCGGCACTCCACCGCCGGGCTCCAGCCCGGTGATGTTGCCTTCGGCCGGATCCGGGTTGGGCGAGTCCCCCGCTTCAGTGCTGCGCTGTTTCGCGAGGTCGTCCTGGGCCGCGCCGACGTTGTCGGCACTGTCTTTGCCCGGCTTGTCCGGGTTGGCGGGGTCGTTCTCCGGATGGTAGGTGCTCACGGTCCTTCGTCCTTCCGTTCGGGCTGCGGTCCAACGCCCCAGCTCTGGACTAATTGTAAGCATGCTGATGATCCCGCCGGGTAAGGCCGGGCCCGGCGAAGGCCCTGCGAACGGACGGAGACGGTACTAGCGATTCCGGCCCTCTTCGGCAGCGCCCGGGCCGGGCCATTCGCCGCGCTCCATGAGCACCTGGCGCAGCAGGTCCGCCCGGTCGGTGACGATGCCTGCCACGCCGAGCTCCAGGAGCCGGCGCATCTCGGCGGGGTCGTTGATGGTCCAGACGTGGACCACCAGTCCCAGGGACTCCGCGCGGCGCAGGAAACCGGGCGTAACCACCGGCACCGCGCCGTAGCGCACGGGCACCTGCAGCGCGTGCACGTCCCGCAGGACCCTCCGCATCAGCCAGCGGAACGCCGGACCGGGCAGCACGGGGCCCAGCAGCGCGAACAGGGCGTTGGATACGACGCCAGCGGACGAGGCAACCGGGCGGCTGAGCTGCTTCAGCACGGCCCGCCGCCGCCGGTCCGAAAAGCTGGCGATCAGTACCCGGTCGTGGACAGCGTGGCGTTCGATGGCCTCGACGGTGCTGCGGACCGAGCCCCAGTCCTTGACGTCCAGGTTCAGCCGCGCGTCCGGCAGGGCCGTGATGAGTTCTTCGAAGGTGGGAATAGGTTCGCGCCCGCCGATCCGGGCACCGGCAACATCCTGGGCGGGAAGGTCGGCTACGCGTCCGCTGCCGTCCGTCACGCGGTCCAGGGTCCCGTCGTGGAAGAGGAGGAGCACGCCGTCGGACGTGGTGTGGACGTCCGTTTCGAGGTAGCGGCAGCCCAGCTCAGCGGCGGCGCGGAACGCCGCCATCGAGTTCTCGAGTCCGTCCACGGAAAAGCCGCGGTGGGCCATGGCGATGGGAAGCGGGGCGCCATCGGCGCCGGCGTGGTCGAAGAACGGCAGGCTCACAGAGTGAGCGTACCGGAGCCGGCCCACCCGCCCATGGCGGTGGCGTCAGTCCCCGTACGGAAGGATTTCCACGCCGTCGCTGCAGTGCAGCAGCGTCCGGCCGCGGCCACCATCGAGGTGGACCCACACGGCCGAATGGTCAGCCGTGATGGCATCCACCACGCCCGCGGCATCGAATCCGGGCGCGAGCTGGACGCGGACGCGGTCCCCCTGCCGGAGCTTCTTCCAGTGCGGCGCGGGCGTTGCCCTGCGCAGCGGTGCTTCAGCGGTCTGGTGTTTTGCGCTTCGTGCCATGTTGTCCCCTTTGCCGGCCGGAGAGGTGCCTGCCCTCCGCGCTTCACGCTACGGAACGAAGGTGAACGGCAAGTGAGCGCAACCTGTGAAAATGGCGGCAGGTGCACCACACGGGAAGGCCGGCGTCAGGAGTGCTGCACCCCAAGGGAAGCGAGGCGTTCCTCCAGGACCTGGGCGACGCCGTCGTCGTCAAAATGCGGTGCCTGCTGCCCCGCAGCACGGATGGCCTCGGGGTGGCCGCTGGCCATGGCGTAGCCGTGCCCGGCCCAGCGGAGCATCTCGATGTCATTGGGCATGTCGCCGAACGCCACGACGTCTGCGGCGCCGATTCCCAGCGCGGCCGCGTACTCGGCGAGGGTGACGGCCTTGTTGACGCCGGGGAGGGACAGTTCCAGCATGGCGACGCCGGGCGAGGAGTGCGTTGCTGCGGCAAGGTGCTCGACGGCGGGGGCCACCTCGGCGAGGAAGTCGTCGGGGGTGCCGTCGCGGACGATGGCAAGGAACTTGACGACGGCGTCATCCGCCGTGAGCGTCTCGCGCAGCGGCGCCGGGGTGAACTGGGTGAGCAGTTCGCTCGATTCGTTCTCGATGAAGCCGGGCTCAAGGTGGAATCCGCTGAGGGTTTCGGCGGCGAACAGCGCGGCGGGGCGGAGGTCCTTGATGATGCGGCGGATTTCCAGGACCGCACCGATGGCCAGGGTGCGGGCGGACACCAGGCGGTCGGCTTCCAGGTCCCAGACCACCGCGCCGTTGGAGCAGATCACGCGGCCGGTGTGGCCCAGTTGTTCCTCGAGCGGGTGCAGCCAGCGGGGCGGCCGGCCGGTCACGAAAACGAGCTCCACACCGGCGGTGCGGCAGGCATGGAAGGCGCGGATGGTGCGGGGGCTGATTTTCCCGTCGTGCCCGAGGATCGTTCCGTCAATATCGCTTGCCACCAACCGCATGCTGCCAGTCTACGTGGATTGCGGGGAGGCGCCTGCGCTGGGGGTTTGGCCGGGAGTCCCGTGGTTCCCCTACTACCGGCCCGTAGCGTAGCGCGGCGTTCCGGGGCAGGAGCATACTGGAAACGCCGCCCAATGAGAGGACGCTCGGCCTTGCGGGCGGCACTGTCACCGGCACTCCCGGGAAATCTGCCGGCATCTGGCGAAGGCGGGACATCCCGTTCCCGCGCTGCGCATCCCTGAGGAAGACACAGGTCTCGGAGGGGCAGAAGATCAACGATGAACCGCACCAAAAATGGGGTACTGTCCATAGCCGCAGCGGCACTTGCGCTGGGGCTCGCACCGGGGGCTGCCGTGGCACACGGCGGGTCCGGGCACGAGGGCTCCGACAAGGGTGACGACTGGCGGAACAACGACGACCAGCGCCGGCTGGTCAGGGTACTGCGCCACGTCACGGACGACTACCGCTGGCTGGAGAACGCCGAAGCCGACGGTTACAAGAAGATCACCGAGTGCATCGACATGAAGGGCGTGGGGGCTATGGGATTCCACTACGCCAAGCAGGAGCTGATCGATGACAAGACCCAGGCCCGTAAACCCGAGGTCCTCGTCTACATGCCGGACCGGAACGGGCGGTACCGGCTTGTGGCTGCCGAGTTCATTTCGACCGCGAAGAACCGGCCCTCGATTGCCGGGCTGAAGTTCGACGACGGCCCGTTCCCAGGTTCCTTCGCACTCCATGCGTGGGTCTGGCGGGACAACCCGGACGGCATGTTTGCGGCATTCAACCCTGACCTGAGCTGCCCGAAGTAACGGGCTGAGAAGGACTGCCGGCGGCACCCGCCGGGCTGTCCGGGCTGCGGTGCTCGATCAGGACGGTGTCACGCCAGATGCCGGCGTGGGGCCCGTAGACCATGAGTCCGATGCGTCGGCGGGTGCCGACGATGGTGAATCCGTGGCGCTGGTGCAGTGCGAGAGAGGCAGTATTTTCGGGGAAGACGTTGGACTGGATGGTCCAGACCCCTGCGGCGTGGCAGTGACGGATGAAGGCGGCAAGGAGCCGGGAGCCGTGTCCGTGACCGTTAACGGCCGGGCTGATGTAGATCGAGTGGTCGATGACGCCGGAGTAAACGGGTCGGGAGGACACGGGCGATCCGGCTGCCCACCCGATGACGGTTCCGTGGTCTTCGGCGACGAGGCGCAGGTCCGGCCGGCGCCCCGCGTCGAAGTCTTCCCAGGACGGCGGGGCCTGCTCGAAGGTCGCGTTTCCGGTGGCGATGCCCTCTGCCCAGATGTCCTTGACGACGGTCCAGTCGTTCCTGGTCAGTTCACGGATCCTCAACCCGGCGCCTGGGGTCACAGGGGTGCTGCTTGGTTGGTGCGGCCGTGCTGCAGGCCAGTGGAAAATCCAACCGACACAATGACAGGCTCCGGGGTTGCGCAGCAGGAGTCCGCCATTACCGCGTCGTTGTCGGGGATGCTGGTGGAGCAGACGCCGGTTTCGGGGAGTTCGAGTTCGACCGTGTCCGCGGCCATGCTGTTTCCGGCGAGGGCGGCGGCGATTGAGCGGACCTGTTCGTAGCCGGTGGCCATCAGGAAGGTCGGGGCGCGGCCATAGGACTTCATGCCGGCCAGGTAGAAGTCCTTCTCCGGGTGGGTAAGGATCCTGGCACCGTGGGCCGGGACGGTGCCGCAGCTGTGAAAGTCCGGGTCGATCAGCGGGCCTAAGGCTTTGGGTGCGTCGACGGCGGGGTCGAGGTCGAGGCGCAGCTCGGTGAGAATGGACAGATCGGGGCGGAACCCGGTCGCCGGGATCACCAGGTCGGCCTCGACACGGCGGCCGTCAGCAGCGATGACCGTGACCGTGCCACCGTTCATGTCAATGCCGTTGGTGTGGAAGCCTGTGAGGAGTTGGACGGCCCGGGTGTCGACGGCGGTGCGCAGCCGCGTGCCGAGCTGGCCGCGGGCGGGAAGCTGGTCAGCGTCTCCGCCGCCGTAGGCGCGGGCAGGGGTGTTGGCGCGGATGGCCCAGAGGACTTCGGTTCCGGGATTGGTCCGGGCGGTTCGGGCGAGGTCCAGGACCATGTTCGCGGCCGAGTGTCCGGAGCCGATGACCAGGGTGCGGCGTCCCGCGAACCCGTCACCGGAGACGTCAGGCAGCGGCCCGGTGATCAGCCCGGCGGCCCGGGCTTCGGCCTCACCGGGCGCGGGCAGCCCCCCTGATCCAAGGGGCGCAGGGGTGGTCCAGGTTCCGGAAGCGTCGATGACGGCGCGGGCCAGGATCTCTGTGGTGTCGCCGCTGGTGTGCCGGATGCGCAGGAGGAACGGAGCCTGGTCGCGGCCGGCGCTACGTCCTTTGTCCATGCCCTGCCGCGTGACGGCAACGACTCTGGCTCCGGTCCGGATCCGGTGTTTGAGTGCAGTGGTGGCGGCCAGGGGCTCGAGGTAGCCGGTGACGATCTGGTGTCCGTAGGGCAGTGCGGTTGGACGGGGCGCTTCCCAACCAGTGGCCTCGAGCAGCCGGACGGCGGCGGCGTCGAGGTTGTACTGCCAGGTGGAGAACACCCGGACGTGGCCCCACGCGCGCACTGCGGCTCCGACGGTGGGGCCGGCTTCGAGGACGAGCGGTTCAAGGCCGCGTTCGAGCAGGTGCGCGGCCGCTGCCAGGCCGACGGGTCCGGCACCGATCACGGCGACCGGCAGGGAGTCCTGTGCTGTCATGCTGTCCTCATTTCAATCGTCGGCGCGCACTTACGGTGCCGTTCGGGTGACGGGTTATGCGGTAGCCGGGGTCAGGGAGGCGATCAGCGCCTCGACCCGGGTCTTGATCTCGTCGCGGATGGGCCGGACGGAGTCGACGCCCTTGCCGGCGGGGTCTTCCAGGACCCAGTCTTCGTAGCGCTTCCCCGGGAAGTAGGGGCACTCGTCACCGCAGCCCATGGTGATGACGACGTCGGAACCTTTCACGGCCTCGGTGGTGAGGATCTTAGGGATCTCGGCGGACATGTCGATACCGACCTCGGCCATCGCCTCGACCGCGGCGGGATTGACCTTGTCCACGGGCTGGGACCCGGCGGAGCGGACCTCAATCTCACCCTTGCCCAGGGTGGCGAGGAACGCGGCGGCCATCTGGGAACGGCCGGCGTTGTGGACGCAGACGAACAGGACGGAGGGCTTGTGGCTCACGAGAGCACCTTTCGATCAGCCGCGACCGCCGCGGCAGCGGTGGAAGCAGCAAGGGCGGGGTAAAGGAATCGGACCAGGGCGTAGCCGGCTGCCCCGCCGGCCAGCTGGGCGAGGATGAAAGCGGGAGCGGACGACGGGGAGATCCCGGCGAAGGTGTCCGTGATGGTCCGGGCGATCGTGACGGCGGGGTTGGCGAAGCTGGTGGAGGACGTGAACCAGTACGCTGCCGTGATGTAGCCGCCGACGGCGAACGCGACCCGGTCGGTCCTCCCGGAACGGACCGTGCCGAAGATGACCAGCAGCAGCCCGATGGTGGCGATGACCTCGCCGAGCCAGAGGCCGGCCCCGGCTCTTTCACGCGTGGAGAACGTGACGGCGTCCAGGCCGAACATCAGGTTCGCGGCAAGGGCGCCCACCAGGCCGCCCAGGAACTGGGCGCCGATCAGAGCCGCCGATGTTCTGGTGTCAATCATGCCCAAGGCGCGTTCGACCAGGGTGACGACGGGGTTGAACGAGGCGGAGACCGGCTGCAGGGCGACAATGAGCGCGACCAGGGCGGCGCCTGTGGCCACGCTGTTCTGCAGAAGCTGCAGCCCGACGTCGTCCGGGGACAACCGTGACGCCATGATCCCGGAGCCCACGATGGCTATCACGAGGAATGCCGTACCGACGAGCTCGGCACCGGCTCTGCGCGCCAGGACGCTCACGTCGCCTGTCCCCCGATCAGTGTGGCGAGGTTCTGAAGGGCCTCGGTGCGGGCCCGGTAGTAAACCCAGACGCCACGCTTCTCCCGGTCCAGCAGACCGGCCCCGTGCAGGATTTTCAGGTGGTGGCTGATCGTCGGCTGGGACAGCTCGAAGGCGTCGTTCAGGTCGCAGACACACGCCTCACCGCCCTCATGCGAGGCGACCAGGGACATCAGCCGCAACCGGACCGGATCCGCCAGGGCCTTCAACAGTGGCGCGATTCCCTCAGCCTCGGGCAGGGACAAGGGCTCCCGCGCCAGCGGGGAGCAGCAAGCAACCGTTTGGACCGCGGTCAATTCCAAAGACATAGACACACGTATATATTTACATTCATCTATGTCATAGCGCAATGACCCAACGCCGGGCTCATTGTCGGCGTCCGGCGCTACACTGAACTTATCGAACAAATATTCGAATAAGGGTGTGTTGTGGGCGTTATTGTCGGGCCTCGCGTGATAGATGCAGGCGCGTCGCTGTTCTCGGTATTGATCTCTCCCGTGGCAGTCGCGGCCGGCTTTCCATCGCCGGCACAGGACTACTTCGACGGGCGGATCGACCTGAACGCACACCTGATCAAGGACATCACCAGCACCTTTGTTGTCAGGGTCACCGGAAACTCCATGGAGGGTGCCGGCATCAGCGACGGGGACGAGCTGATCGTCAACCGCGCGCTGGAACCCAAGGACGGGTCCGTCGTGATTGCCGTGCTGGACGGTGAACTCACCGTTAAGAGGCTGCGCATCACGGCCACCGGAATCGTCCTGCAGGCGGAAAATCCCCGGTACCAGGACATCAAGGTATCGGCGCTTTCCGAACTGACCATCTGGGGAGTCGCCACAAGGTGCCTGCACCATGTCTGAGGCCCGCCGTGGCTAAACCTGCCCTCATGCGCCACATGCCGCAGATCGCCCACGTAGACGTCAACTGTTTCTACGCGTCCGCGGAACGGGCCTTCGACCCCTCGCTGGAGGGCCGCCCACTGGTGGTCCTGTCCAATAACGACGGCTGCGCCGTTACCCGTTCCCCCGAGGCGAAGGCACTCGGCATCACCACCGGTGAACCCTGGTTCAAGCTCGCGCCGCGGGCAAAGGAGTGGGGCCTCGTGGCGAAATCCAGCAACTACGAACTCTACGGCGACATCAGCGCGCGGGTCATGGAGCTGCTCGGCAGGTACTCGGCCTGGTTGGAGGTCTACAGCATCGACGAGGCGTTCCTGGGGGTCAAGGGGGACGCCGGCACCTTGCTACCCCTCGGACGCACCATCAAGGACGCCGTCCGCAGGCATGTGGGCGTTCCCGTATGCGTGGGCATCGCACCCACCAAGACGCTCGCCAAGCTCTGCAACAAGTGGGCCAAGAACAACCCGGCCTTTGACGGGGTCTGTTTATGGGAGGCGGTCCCCCACGATGTCCGGGACAGCCTGCTGGCCCGGCTGCCCGTGGACGAGATCTGGGGCATCGCCGGAAGGCTGACCAAGCGGCTCAACGTCCTGGGGATCTTCACGGTCCAGGACCTGGTCCGCGCCGATGCGGTGATGATCCGGGACAGGTTTTCGGTGGTGCTGATGCGCACCGTCCTCGAGTTGCGGGGCACCCCCTGCATTCCCATGGAGGAGGAGCGAATCGGCCGGGACCAGCTGATCTTCTCGCGATCGTTCGCCACGCCGGTCGCCAGTGCGGACGGCCTGCGGCAGGTGCTGAGCATTTACGGGCAGCAGGCGAGCGCCAGGCTGTCCAAGCACGGCCTGCAGGCGAAAGTGCTCACGGCATTTGCCGCCACGTCACCCTTCCGCCAACAGGAGCAGGCGTACCCGTCCGTATGCGTTTCGCTGCCGATGCCGACGGCGGACCCGCTGCTGCTGACCAGGGCGGCACATGCCCTGCTCCCCCACATCCGGGACGGCCTCAAATATGCCAAGGCGGGGATCATGCTGACCGACCTGCGGCCCAGCGGCAACCAGTCGCCGCTCGAACTGTTCGAGAACCGGCATGAGGAACGCGGCATCGGCCCGCTGCTTGACGATGTGAGCCGGCGCTTCGGGCGCGGGGCCATCGGGCTGGGACATGCCGGCATCAAGTCCGGCCTCGACTGGACCATGAAGCGTGACATGCGCTCGCCCCGGTACACCACCCATTGGGACGAACTTCCGGTGGTCAAAGCCGCATGACCCGGCTGCAGTGACAGAAACATAGTCCAAACTGTTCAGCATGCTAGCCAGCAGACAGTATAGTGAACAGATGACTTCTCCCAAGACTGTGGCCATCGCCGTCCCGCTCGAAGCAGAGCTCGTGGACCAGATCCGTGCCGTCGATCCGTCCATCACCGTCCTGTACGAGCCCGGCCTCCTCCCGCCGGAGCGCTTTCCCGCAGACCACGCCGGCGATCCCGCTTTCGAGCGCACGCCCGGGCAGGAGGAACGCTACTGGGCCATGCTCGGCAGGGCCGAAGTGCTCTACGGCTTCCCCAATGAGAGCCCTGCGGGCCTGGCCCGCATCGCCCGGGATAACCCCGCACTCGAATGGATCCATGCCATGGCGGCGGGGGCAGGCGGAGCGGTCAAGGCATCCGGGCTCGGCCAGGACGTCCTGCAGAAATTCCGGATCACCACCTCCGCCGGAGTACACGCGCTTCCCCTCGCCGAATTTGCGGCGATGGGAATCCTGAACGGCTTCAAACGGAGCGCCGAGCTGGCCCAGGACCAGGCCGCCAAGGCCTGGCCCGACCTGCGGGTACCCACCCGCCTGGTCAACGGCTCGAACCTGGTGATCAGCGGCCTGGGCGAAATCGGGCTGGAAACGGCCCGGATCGCCAGGGCGCTCGGCATGAACGTCAGCGGCACCAAGCGGACCGTTGAGCCCATCGAGGGCATCCACCAAGTGGTGGACAACGCGGGCCTGCCCGGACTCCTCGCCACGGCAGACGCCGTTGTCAACACCCTGCCCGGAACCGAATACACAGAGAAACTCTTCAACCGGGAACTGTTCGCGGCCATGAAACCCGGCACCACCTTCGTCAATGTTGGCCGAGGCACCGTGGTGGATGAGGATGCGCTGCTGGAGGCGCTGGAGAACGGCCAGGTGGGCTACGCCTGCCTGGACGTCTTCGCCGTGGAGCCGCTGCCCCGGGACAGCCCCCTGTGGAGCCACCCCAGGGTTATGGTCTCGCCCCACACGTCAGCCCTCAGCGCCGCCGAAAACCGGCTGATCACCGAGCGGTTCTGCAGCAACCTCCGCACCTTCCTCGACGGCGGCGAGCTTCCCCACCTCGTGGACACCGTCCACTTCTACTAAGCCAGTACCGGGAGAACCAATGCGCATCGCCAGAATCAACACAGCGTCCGGGACCCGGCACGCGGTTGAACGGGCCGGATCATGGCACCACATCGTCGACCCGTTCGAGGCACCGCTCCGCTTCACGGGCGGCACCACCCCCGCAGGTGAGGCGGAGCTCCTCGCTCCCGTGGCCCCGGCGGTAGTGGTAGGCATCGGCCACAACCTGACCCTCAACGACCACCCACTGCCCATCCAGGCATGGCATAAGTCCGTCCACACAGTGGCCGGACCTGGCGACCGGATCGTCGCCGCACGCGGCCGCGGCACAGTGAACGTAGAAGGTGAACTCGCCGTGGTGATCGGCAAGCAGGCAGCTGACCTGACCGCAGAGAACGCCCTGGACCACGTCCTCGGCTACACCTGCGTCAACGACGTCACCAACGTGGATCAGAACGCGGTGGACGAGCGGAACTTCCAGGGCAAGGCCGGCGTCAACTACACGCCACTCGGACCGTGGATAGAAACCGCCCTTCCGGATCCCGAGCGGGCTGGCATCGGCGTCTTCGTCAACGGAGTGCCCAAGGCCAACTCCGGGACGTTCAACCTGCCCTCCTCTGTGGTGGACTGCCTTGTCTACGTCACCTCCTGGCTGACCCTTGAGCCCGGGGATGTCGTCATGACTGGCGCGCCCGGCACCGCGGTGCCGGTGGAGCCGGGCGACCGCGTGGACATCGTGGTGGAGGGCGTCGGAACCCTGACCAGCGCGGTGGGTTGACGGGCCGCTCCCGTATTCTTCGGGACCGCACATTCGCCGGGGCACTTATGATGGATAGCGTTCAGTTGACTGAACGGACACTGCAGTCAGTCCCGGCAACCTAAGGAGAATCATGGCCGATTCCCGCACCCCCGCTTCACCGGACAAGTCGGGAGCCGCCTCGCCGGCGCCGGCAGTCACGCGTGCGGCCGCCGTCCTGGATGCGCTGGCGGCTTCTGCAACGGGGCGGCTGACCCTCAGCGACCTTTCGCGCGAAGTGGGGATTCCCAAGTCTTCCACCTCCAATCTCCTGCTGGCGCTCGAAGAAGCCCGGCTGATCACCCGGCAGGGAGCGGAATTCACCCTGGGCCGCAAGCTGGTGGAACTCGGCGCTGCCTACTTGGGCCGGATGGACGAGGTCCAGGAGTTCTACCGCTACTGCGAACAGGCCTCCGTCCTCTCCGGGGAGACCGTCCGGATCGCCATGCTGGACGGAACCAACGTTATCTACCTCGCCCGCTACGAGGGCCACCCCGCAGTCCGCCTGACCTCCAATATCGGCGACAAGATGCCGGTATCCCTCTGCGCCGTAGGCAAGGCGCTGATCGCCCGGCTCAACGTGCACGACATCGAAGGGATGTTCCCTGACGACGCCGAACTGCCGGTCCTCACGCCCAAGTCGCTGCGCACCGGGGCGGAACTGAAGTCGCAGCTGCGCGAAATCCGCGAGCAGGGCTACGCCTTCGAGGACGAGGAAAGCACCACCGGCGTGGTGTGCCTGGCCGTGTCTGTTCCCACGCGCGGCGCCCACGGTCCCAGCCTGGGCCTGTCCGTCACCGCGCTGAAGGCCACCTACACTCCGGAACAGGGCTCGCAGATGGTCAAGGAGCTCAAGGAGCTGGCGCACTCGCTGGGCAACCCTATGGGCTAAGCGCGGCCGCGGACTCCAAGCCGCAGAGGAACGCCGCTTCTCAACAAAACAAAAAACTGTTGCCAGTTGTTCAGCTTGCTGTATTGTGTTCAGCATAGTGATCGACACAACAGGTGTTGTCGCTATCCCACCAGGCCAACGGGGGCCTGGAGTGCATTAGAGGGAGTTCTCGTGACAACTCGTACTAAATCACCGCAGACCGATGCGGACGGCGCCGTCGTCGATCCGGAGCAGCTGCGAAGGGCAACTCTTGCCAGCTCCGTGGGTTCGGCCCTGGAGTACTACGACTTCTACATTTACGGCCTCGCATCGGCCCTGATCTTCGGCCCGCTGTTCTTCGCCCCGCTGGGCGAGAGCGGCGCCGTCATCGCCTCCTTCGCCACCTACGGCGTCGGCTTCGCGGCCCGGCCGTTCGGCGGCGTGGTCTTCGGGTACATCGGGGACCGGTTTGGCCGCAAAATGGTGCTGATCCTGACCATCGGCCTGATGGGCATGGCCAGCTTCGCCATCGGGCTCCTCCCCACCTTTGAGCAGGCGGGGATGCTCGGGGCGGTGCTGCTGGTTGCCCTGCGCATCCTCCAGGGCCTGGGCGCCGGAGCCGAGCAGGCAGGCGCCACAACGCTGATCTCCGAGGTGGCCCCGCGCCGCCGTCGCGGTTTCTTCGCCTCACTGCCCTTCGTGGGCATCCAGCTGGGCACGCTCCTGGGCGCCGGCACCTTCGCCCTGATGGCCCTGGCGGACAAGGAAGTCCTGCAGGGCTGGCTCTGGCGCGTACCTTTCCTGGCCAGCGTCATCCTGATCATCATCGCCGTCTTCATCCGGCTCAAGCTCAAGGAGACCCCGGTCTTCCAGGAGCTCGAAAAACACAAGGCCGTGGTCAAGAACCCGGTGGGCCAGATCTGGAAGCACTCCAAGAAGAACGTGCTGGTGGGCATCGGCCTGCGGATGGGTGAGAACGGAAACTCATCGATCTACTCGGCGCTGCTGGTGTCCTTCATCAGCATGCCGGCCGGCGTCTTCGCCGGCGACAAGTTCATCGGCCCCACCGGCCTGCTGATCGCCGCCGGATTCGCGGCGGTCCTGGTGGTCACCTTCGGTGCGCTGTCCGACCGCTTCGGCCGGGTACCCGTCTACCGCTACGGCGCCCTGTTCCAGGCCGTCATCGCCCTCCCGGCCTTCTACCTGGTCACACTGGGCAACGTCACCCTGGTCTGGGTGGTCATGGTGGTTGGCATCGCCCTGGGCGTCCAGTCCATGCTCGGCCCGCAGTGCGCCCTGCTGCCGGAACTCTTCGGCTCCCAGCACCGCTTCACCGGCGTCGCCCTCAGCCGCGAAATCTCCGCAGTGCTCGCCGGCGGCTTTGCACCGATGATCGGTGTGGCACTGCTCGCAGCTACCGGCCACTCCTGGCTGGTTCCCGCGATCTACTCCCTGGTGCTGGCGTCAATCTCTTTCGCCACCACCTTCTTCACCCCCGAAACGAACGGCCGCGACCTGCTGGTCGTGGAGGACGCCAAGTGACGCACGGCTCCGTCGGCTTCGTGGGGCTCGGCCTCATGGGCGCCCCGATGGCCGCCAACCTGCTCGGCGCCGGGTGGCAGGTCAGGGGTTGGAACCGCTCCCCCGCAGCCGTCCGGGACCTTGAACTCCGGGGCGGGTCCGGCGTCGACACCGTCGCCGACCTGCGCGGCGAGCCCGTCATCATCTTCATGCTCCCCGACCTCCCCTTCATCGAAGAGTCCGCCGCCGGCCTCCTGGCGGCATGGCGGACGGAGCCACCCGCGCCGGGGACGCTGGTGGTGGTCATGAGCAGCGTGTCACCGGTGGGGGTGCAGGCGTTCGGCCTTGCGGTGGCTGAGGCGAGCGCCGGGAACGCCTCCGTGCTCGATGCACCGGTCAGCGGCGGCACGGACGGCGCGCGCCGGGGAACCCTGGCCATCATGGCCGGCGGCTCCGAGGCGGACTTCGCACGTGCGCTGCCGGTCCTGGAGGCCATGGGCGCGGCGGTCCGGCGGCTGGGCGGGCTGGGCGCCGGCTCCCTCGCCAAGGCATGCAACCAGCTGGTGGTGGGAACCACGACGGCGGCACTCGCCGAAGCCGCGGAGCTGGCCGAACGCTCGGGCCTGGACGTCCACGCCCTCTTCGAGGTGCTCGCCGGGGGCTTGGCGGGCAGCCGCGTGCTGGACCAGGTGGGACCCCGGCTGGCGGCCAAGGATTACACACCCACAGGGCCGGCCAAGTTCATGCGCAAGGACCTGTCCTTCGTACTGGACAGTGCACGCAGCGCGGGTACCGCCACACCCATGGCGTCCGCCGGAATCGAGCTGTACACCGAGCTGGTGGCGCAGGGCCTGGGAGACCAGGACCTTGCGGTGGTGCGGCAGGCCGTCGCAAACCCCAGCGCCGCCGGCGCCGGAGAGGCCCGGCGATGAGCCAGTTGTTTGACCTGACCGGACGCACCGCCCTGGTCACGGGTTCCAGCCGCGGCATCGGCAACGCACTCGCCCGGGCACTGGCGGAGGCCGGCGCCACGGTGGTCCTGAACGGGATCAATGCGGAGCGGCTCGCAGCGGCTGAGGCGTCGATGGCAGCGGATTTCGCCCCGGGCCGGATCCGCAGCTGCGCGTTCGACGTCACCCGGGACAGCGACGCCGCCCATGGCGTTGCCTGGGTGGAGGAGAACGTTGGCCCCCTGGAAATCCTGGTCAACAACGCCGGCATCCAGCACCGCGTGGCCATGCTGGACCTCGACGTCAGGGACTGGGAACGGGTCATCAGCACCGACCTGACCAGCGCTTTCCTGGTGGGCCGGGCCGCAGCCCGCGTGATGGTGCCCAGGGGCCGCGGCAAGATCATCAACATCTGCTCCGTCCAGACGGACCTGGCCCGGCCCACCATCGCACCCTACGTTGCCGCGAAGGGCGGGCTGCGGAACCTGACCCGTGCCATGACGGCGGAGTGGGCGTCATCAGGGCTGCAGATCAACGCCATCGCTCCCGGCTACATCCACACGGAGATGACGCAGAACCTGGTGGACGACGAGCAGTTCAACTCATGGATCCTGGGCAGGACACCGGCCCGGCGCTGGGGTACCGCCAGCGACCTGGCCGGCCCTGCCGTCTGGCTGGCGTCGGACGGTTCGGCCTTCGTCAACGGGCAAACCATCTTCATCGATGGCGGCATGACGGTGGTGGTTTAACGGGAGCCTGCACCCGGATTTCCGGGCGCGGGGAAGACGCCGTGCGACCTTCCGTGACGCTGCACGACGCCGCGTTGCGGCTGCGCGTCGTCCCGTTAACGCCTGCTACGGGAATCATTGTGGCCCTGCTGGGCGCTCCGTAATCTCGTCTCAGCACCCGCCCCAGCAAAGGAATCCCCATGGCAGACCCCCAGGACACCAGTCCGCAGAACCCCGGAAAATCCACCCGCATCGTCGCCGGCCAGGCCGCTCCGAAGCGCCCCCTGGGCCTGAAAATCGGCATCGCCGCTGCCGTCCTCGCCCTCGTGGGCGGCGGCGCCGCCGTCGCCTCCGCCGTCAACGCAAACAACACCGCCACGGCACCCGCCGCCGAAGCCGCCCCCGCCGGGAACCCGGCCGCGGAACTGAAGCTCGGCTACTTCGGCAACGTCACCCACGCCCCGGCCCTGGTGGGTGTCAGCAAAGGCTTCATCAAGGACGAGCTCGGCGATACCAAGCTCAGCACCCAGGTCTTCAACGCCGGTCCCGCCGCCATTGAGGCGCTCAACGCCGGAGCCATCGACGCCACCTACATCGGCCCCAACCCGGCCATCAACTCGTTCGTGAAGAGCCAGGGCGAATCCATCAACATCATTGCCGGCGCCGCCGCAGGTGGAGCGCAGCTCGTGGTGAAGCCGGAGATCAACTCCGCCTCGGACCTCAAGGGCAAGACCCTCGCTTCCCCGCAGCTCGGCGGCACCCAGGACGTGGCCCTCCGCGCCTGGCTGACCGCCCAGGGCTACAAGACAAACGTGGACGGCAGCGGCGACGTGGCCATCAACCCCACCGAGAACGCCCAGACCCTGAAGCTGTTCCAGGACGGCAAGCTCGACGGCGCGTGGCTGCCCGAGCCCTGGGCCTCCCGCCTGGTGCTGACCGCCGGTGCCAAGGTGCTGGTGGACGAGAAGGACCTGTGGGACGGTTCGCTGTCCGGCAAGCCCGGCGAATTCCCCACCACCATCCTGATCGTCAACCAGAAATTCGCCGCAGACCACCCGGACACCGTCAAGGCGCTCCTGAAGGGCCACGCCAAGTCCGTTGAGTGGCTGAACGGTGCCGCCGCGGATGAGAAGGCCACCGTCATCAACGCAGCACTCAAGGAAGCGGCCGGCGCCGAGCTCAAGGCCGATGTCATCGACCGGTCGCTCAAGAACATCGTGTTCACGGTGGATCCGCTGGCCGGAACGTACCAGAAGCTGCTGGCCGATGGCGTCACGGCCGGAACCACCAAGCAGGCCGACATCAACGGCATTTTCGACCTGCGGGCCCTCAACGAGGTCACCGGCGAGAAGACCTCCGCCGCCAACCTCGGCAAAGAATAGCCGCCAACCACCACAGGGCGCCCGCCCGGCAGGAACGGCACCAGCGCTCCGGCCGGGCGGGCGCTTTTAACTTGTGGAAATCCTGCGCTTAGCCGCCGGAAACAGGCGCCTCGCCGCCCCTAAGCTGAAGAGGATTCATCGGCAGGCGGCACGGGGGATGTTGGGTGGGCGGTTCAGGCAGGGATCATGGCACATGGCCGGGAGCGCCCGACGGCGGCCCGTTGCCAAGGGTGCGCCGGTCACCGAGCGGAAGGATCCCGCAGTGGGCCATCGACGAGGCGTTCGGCCGGCAGGCACAGCAGGCTCCGTGGCGCGCACCGGAACCGGCGCCCGCAGGACGGCCGGCGTTTGGCGGTTTCCGCCGGCCGTACCGGCCCCGGCAGCGGAAGCGGCGGCTGCTCCCCGCGCTCGGCCTGGCGCTGGTCATCTGCCTGTACTTCACGCCGTCGTTCTTCAACCGCGTTGTCCTTCCCTTCGCGGCACCGTACCTGCCGGGGGCAACGGTTCCGCCGCCCGGGTTCGAGGCCGCGTCCTCGCCCCTGGGGACTCCCCCGGCCAGCACCGGCTCCACGGCTTTCGTCCTGCAGGACTCGCCCGATCCCGGCCAGCGGTTCGCCGCATACGATCCGTGCCGTCCGGTCCACTACGTAGTGCGTCCTGACTTCGCCGTGCCGGGTGGGGACGCGCTGATCCGGGACGCGGTAGCAGCGACCTCCGCGGCCACCGGCCTGCAGTTCATCTACGACGGCACCTCAACCGAAGCGCCGGCAGATGAGCGGGAAGCCTTCCAGCCGGACCGCTACGGCAAGCGCTGGGCCCCGGTGCTGATCGCATGGTCCACCCCGCAGGAGTCACCCGGCCTCGCCGGCGACATCGCGGGCGACGGCGGCAGCACCTTCGTCCAGGCACCCGGCCAGCCGATGGTCCTCGCCGCCGGCCAGATCCGGCTGGATGCGCCCGACCTCGCGGGCATCCTCGCCAGCCGCCCGGACGGAACGGACCAGGTGCGGGCCATCATCATGCACGAACTCGGCCACGTTGTGGGCCTGGACCACGTCAACGATCCGGGCCAGCTGATGCATGCGGCCAACATGGGCGTGGTGGATTTCGCCGCCGGGGACCGCGCCGGGCTGGCCCTCCTGGGCAGCGGCCCGTGCGTTCCCCAGCTCTGACCCCCGGCGCAAGACAGGGCGTGCCCGGGGGCGCGGATAGGGTATGCAAACCTGCGTAGCAGGGGACCGCTGCCGGTGTTTTACTTTCCCCTATGACTGAGTTGCTGAAGCAGCACCCAAACGAGCCGCACGACGACAGCATTGCAGCGCGCCTGAACTGGCTGCGCGCGGGCGTCCTTGGAGCCAATGACGGCATCGTGTCCGTGGCCGCAACGGTGGTGGGAGTCGCCGGTGTGACCAACGATGTCACCCCTATCCTGGTGGCCGGCGCGGCCGCCGTGGTGGGTGGCGCCGTCTCCATGGCGCTGGGCGAGTACGTGTCCGTCAGCAGCCAAAGCGACAGCCAGCGGGCCCTGATCGAGAAGGAACGCCAGGAACTCCGTGACGATCCCGACGGCGAACTGGAGGAGCTAGCCGCCATCTACCAGGCGAAGGGACTCACCGAAGCAACCGCGCGCACGGTGGCCCTCGAGCTCACCGAGCACGATGCGCTGGGCGCGCACCTGGAGGCCGAACTGAAGATTGATGAGGCCAGCGTCGCCAGCGCCTGGCACGCAGCGTTTGCCTCGGCCATCGCCTTCACCGTCGGTGCGGTACTGCCGCTGCTGGCAATCCTGCTGCCACCGGCCGAAATCCGGATCCCCCTCACCTTCGTGGCGGTTGTCATCGCCCTGGCGATTACCGGCACGGTCAGCGCCAGGATCGGCGGCAGCTCGAAGCGGAAGGCCACCCTGCGCCTGGTAATTGGCGGCGCCCTTGCCATGGCTTTCACCTATGGCGTTGGCCTGCTGCTGGGCACCACGGGGATAGCCTGACTCCAGCACACCTGATCCGGCGTCACTGCCCAGTCCCTAGGAGCTTTGCATGGTGGAAATCGGCGGCCTTCCGGCCCACATCCTCCTGGTCCATGGAGTGGTTGTCCTGGCGCCGCTGGCGGGCCTGATGGCGGTGGTCTTTGCACTCTGGCGCCGGAGCAGGGCCTACCTGGCCTGGCCCCTCGGCGTCCTGGCCTTTGGCCTGGTGCCGTTGTCCATCCTCACCGCGCAGGCCGGTGAACAGCTGGAGAAGGCCAGGCCTGCCTCGAACCTCATCCGGGAGCACGCCGAGCAGGGCGGCTTCTTCCGGTTCGTGGCGGTGATCTTCCTGGTGGTGGCGGCCGCGCAGATTCTTGCCGCCTTCCCCGCCGCAGTGAACCGCTGGCACGTGCTCCGCGGAACCGGACGCCTCCTGGCCGCCCGCTGGCTTGTTCCGGCTACGTCAGTTCTCGGCGTCCTGGCGGGGCTGTTCCTGATCTACGAGGCCGTTGTGACCGGCCACTCCGGCTCGGCGTCGGTCTGGAGCGGAACCTAGGGCGCTGCGCGGGGAATGGCCCGCTGGAAAGGTGGCTGGGATCATCAATCCCCCGTCACTGGAGTAGACCTTGGAACTGAACCCCGCCGAACTTACGCCCGTCATCAATCGCATGAAGCGCGCCCAGGGCCAACTTGCCGCTGTCACGCGCATGTTCGAGGAAGGCCGCGATTGCAAGGATGTGGTCACGCAGCTGGCGGCGGTATCGAAGGCCCTTGACCGGGCCGGATTCGCCATCATCGCCACCGGGCTGGAGCAGTGCATCGTCCAGAAGGACGAAACCCTGGACCGGAAAGAGCTGGAGAAGCTTTTCCTCTCCCTGGCCTAACAGGCGGGCGGGGCCAATACGCGCCGGACGCCAGGGGCGGACGACGCCGGCATGCGGCTGCGGCGCGTCAGCGAAACACCGGGGCGGGTGGCCGCAGGGCGGCGGCGGGGCAACAGCCCGCCAAAGTGGAGCTAAGTAGCTTGAGCTAGGCCTGCGCCTGCATGCCGAGCGGCGGTATGGCCGGGCCGGCCAAACCGGGGGCAGCGGCAACATCCATCAGTGCAGGCCGCTGCAGGTAAGCCTCAAGCTCGTCGGCTGAAAGGCCGGCCGTCCGGGCCAGGGCAGGCGCGCTGACACTGAAGGCCGAGGCGCCGCGGAGAGCCGCGCACAGGTCCTCTTCGGCGGCGTCCAGCTCCCACTGCAGCTGCTCCAGTTTGGCGGACGCCAAGGCAACTGCTTTCATCCATCCGCCGGCCTCCGAGGGCGCGCCGGACGCCCCCACGGGATCGGCATTGAAGCCATAGCTGTCGGGCAGCGGCAGGGCGACGACATCGGCCAGGTGATTCCGGTTCCGGCTCTGTGGTTCTGCTACCGCTGTCATGTCGCCCTCGATCCCTCGTTTACCGAATTGCTAGTTTGCCTAGTATTTAGTACCTCTAGGCAATTGTCCAGCCCGGTTTGGCGGATCAGCCCCTCGCCACCTCGTCCATGGCGTGGCGCATGCGGACCAGGAAGCCGAAAACTGTTCCAAGCTCGTCGCGGTCAAGGGATTCTATGAGGTTGGCGATGGGCCGCCGGGCGTCGTCCAGCGCCTGGACTTCCGCGGTCTCGCTCAGCCCGGTACTCCGGAGGATGGAAGCCCGACGGTCCGAGGGGTGGGGCTCCCGCACCACAACGCCGCCTGACACCAGCCGGTCAATCAGGGCAGTAATCGAGGCGGAGCTCAGCCCCAACAGGGCCGATAATTCCGTGGGGCGCATGCCATCGCCGCGAAGTGTTGCCTCACGGACGTAGCGCAGGGCGAGGACGTCGGTTGCACCGCGATCCATGATGGGGCGGGTGCGGCGGAGCATGGCTGTCTCCGCGGCACGGTACTCGCTCAGCGCATCAAGGACGTCGGTTGCACCGATCCGGCCAACCGCTTCCCGGGTGTCGACACTTCCCAATCCACCTAAAGGAGTCATGACCCTTCCTCGATAGCCTAGTAACACGCCCGTCAAGCTAAAGATACTAAGGCATTCACCCTGCAGTGTCGATGTGGGGGGGGCCAGCTCCCGCGTCAGTCCCCCGGCAGGGCGTTCATCTCCGCCCGGGTGGGCGGGTTGGCGCCGGGCCGGGAAACGGTGACAGCAGCGGCGCGGGCAGCGTGGGCCAGCAGTTCCGCCAGCGCCTCCGCGGGCAGCTCGCGCAGGTCCTTCCGGTTTTGCGCGCCGTCCAGGCCCCGGTCCACGAGTCCGGAGAGCAGTGCCGCCATGAAGGAGTCGCCGGCGCCAACGGTGTCCGCCACCTCGACGCGCGGGGCCGCCACTGCGGCCTCGCCTGCGGCCGTGATGCCCCATGGACCCTCGCCACCCCGGGTCACCACCACCATCGCGGGGCCCTCGGAGCCGCCCATGGCCAGCCACGTGCGCGCGGATTCCAGGACGTCCTGCCCCGGATACAACCAGGCGAGGTCCTCATCCGAGGCCTTCACCACATCGGCGAGGGAGACGAACTTTTCCGCATGGCGGCGCGCGTAATCCACGTCGGTGATGATGCTCGGGCGGCAGTTGGGGTCGAAGCTGATGGTGGCATGCGGGTGTGCGTATTCGACGGCGGCCAGCACCTCGGTGGCTCCGGGCGCCAGCATCGTGGCGATCGATCCGGTGTGCAGCAGCGTGGTGCCCTGGAGCATGAAGCCGAGCCGGTCTGCGATGCCGGGAAGGTCCCAGGCGAGGTCGAACGTGTAGGTGGCGGCGCCGTCGTCGTCAATCAAGGCGGTGGCAACGCTGGTGGGCAACTCATCCGGGCCCAGCGGAAGCATCACCGAGCTGGCGCGGAGGTGCGCGGCCACGGAATCGCCGTAGGCGTCACGCCCGTAGCGGCCAATGAACTGCACCGGATGGTCCAGGCGGGCCAGGCCCACCGCAACGTTGAGCGGGCTGCCGCCTACGTGGGCCTCGATTCCCGAAGCGCGCTGGACAACGTCAACAAGGCCTTCGCCGATCACTGTGAGCATGGTCATACTCTGCCAGAGAAGCGGGCGGGGCCGAATTCCATGTCAGCGCAGCAGTTCACACACCAGTTGGCGGCACGCCAGGTAGGCCGGGGCGGTGATGTCGATCAGCGCGAAGTGGTCGCCGGGGACGCTGACGAACCGTGCGGGCACCGTCGATCCCCGGGCCGCATCCACATAGCCTGTGGACATTTCCGGCGGCACATCGTGGTCGGCGTCGGCGTGGACGGCGTACACGGGAACGTCCAGCGGCAGCGCCGCCATGGGGCTGGCCAGCCGGTACCGGGCGGGGAATTCCGACGACGGTCCGCCCAGCAGGTTGGCTACGGCACCGTTGCTGAGGTTGAGGCGTTCAGCGCCGGCCAGGTCAAGGACGCCGGACTGGCTGACCACGCCGGTGAGCCGGACTCCGCGCCTGCCCGGAAGGCTGTCCGCGTTGCCCGTGCCCAGCTCCGCCACTTTGTCCCGCCCGGCGGCCCAGACGGCCAGGTGCCCTCCGGCGGAATGGCCCAGGGCCACCACCCTCCCAAGGTCCAGGGCGTGGGGTTCCGCGAGCGCTGCCAGCTGATCGATGCCCGCCAGGATGTCGTCGAACGTGCCGGGCCAGCCGCCTCCGTTTCCGGCGCGCCGGTACTCCAGGTTCCAAGCGGCGATCCCGTGTTCCGCCAGGTCCCTGGCCAGCGGCTCGCCGAGCTCGGCGCCGTACTGCGCACGCCAGTAACCGCCATGGATCACCACCACCACGCCCTGGTGCCGGGCGCCTACGGGAAGATCGGGGAGGAACAGTTCGCCCCACTGGCTGGGATCCTCGCCGTACGGGTAGCGGTGGCGTTGGATCATGTGCCGAGACTACATGGGGGGACGGGACGGCAGGGACCGGACCCGTTTAGCCGGGCCTGTTCCTGGGCACCCTTCAACCATGGAAGAACGTGACGTGACCACCCGGAGTTCCACCGTTGAGGAGTGGACGCAGGGCCTGTCCGAATCCACCGGCTCACCGGGCGGCGGTGCCGGGACAGGCGTAATGCTGGCCGTTGCTGCGTCGTTGGCCTCGATGGTGGCCGGCTATACCGAACCGGGCGCGGACCATCAGCAAACCGTGGACGATCTCAGGGACCGTGCCCGGAGACTGCGGAGCGAGGCGCTGCACCTGGCCGACGAGGATTCGACGGCGTCCCGGGCCTTCGGCGCCGCCTTCCGGTTGGAGCCCGGCGCTGAACGGGACAACGCCATCCGCGAGGCCTCAGTTGACGCCGCGCACGCCTCCGCCGTGCTCGGCGCCCGGGCGGTGCAGGCCATAGACGATCTCGCCTGGCTGGCGGCGCACGGCAATAAGGCACTGATCGCCGACGTCGTTGTCGCTTTCGGTGCCCTCCGCGCGGCCGTGGCGGGAGCCCGGACCAACGTCAGCTTCGACCTGGGATCCCTGCGCTCCACCGGGGCTTCCCTTGAAGAGATCCGTGAACAGCAGCCGGAACTGTGGGCTTCCGTGGAGCGCCTCACCGGCGCGCTGGAGCGGATTGACGCACTGACGGAGCAAATTGATTCCCGCGCCGCCCCTACGGATAGCATCTGACAGGGCCTCCTGCCAGGGCAGCGGGCAACGGCAGCAGTCAAAGGCTCTGGCCAAAGGCACTGGTCAAAGGCTCCGCCAGGTACTGCCGCCCGAAGGGCGATGAGATTGAGGACAGCGGTGTGGACGGAGTCCTAAAGGGATTTTTTGTGGTGGGCGTGGTCATGTTCGTCGGCTACGTGCTCGGCAGGTCGAATGCGCTGGGCCCGCAGGGCACCAAGGTGCTTTCCAGCCTGACGTTCCTGGTGGGACTGCCCAGCCTGATGTTCTCGATGATCGCCACCCGGCACATCTCGGAGGTCCTGAGCGAAACGGGCCTGATCTCGGTGGTCACCGCCGTTGCCATGATGGCGGTGTTCGCCCTGGTGGGTGCAATCGCCCGATGGGGAGTCCGCCGCACCACCATCGGCGCCCTGGCCACAGGCATCGTGAACTCCACCAACCTCGGCGTTCCGCTGTCGCAGTACGTCATGGGAAGCGCCACCTACGTCACACCCATCATGCTGTTCCAGCTCGCCGTGATCACCCCCATCGCGCTGACCATCCTGGACCTGACCAACCCGGACGGAACCAAGCCGTCCCTGCGCCGCATCCTCGCCACGCCCTTCCGCAACCCCGTGACAGTGGCGGCCATCCTGGGCATCATCGTCAGCGCCGTCGGCATCGAAATCCCCACCCTGGTGCTGGACCCGCTTAGGCTCATCGCCCAGGTGACGGTTCCGCTGATGCTGATCATCTTCGGCATGTCCCTCCATGGCCTCTCACCCCGGGCCAGCAGCAGCGACAGCGCGCCCACGTTCCTGGCCGTCGTCCTGAAATCAGCCATCCAGCCCGCCCTCGCCTGGCTCCTGGCCAGCTACGTCTTCCACCTGGACGACTTCAACACCTTCGTGGTGACCGCCTGTGCCATATTGCCCACCGGCCAGAACGTGGTCCTCTACGCTGTGCGGTACCGCGTGGGCCAAAGCCTTGCGCAGACGACGGCGGTGATCACCTCGGCGCTGGCCGTTCCGTTGCTGCTCGGGGCGGCCTGGCTGCTGAACTGAGCTCCCGGCGGCGGACTTGGGCGCGGGTATAACTGGGTACCTGGAGCACAAACAACGGAGGTTCTTCCATGGCACGGATTCTGGTGACCGGTTCAACGGACGGGCTGGGCCTGGCAACGGCGGAAACACTGGCCCGTGAAGGCCACCACGTGCTGGTTCACGCCCGGTCCGCCCGGCGCCTGCCCGCGGTGCAGCACCTGGTGGACCAGGGTGCGCAGTGCCTGGTGGGAGACCTTTCGGACGACGCCGAGGTCCGCCAACTCGCTGACCAGGCCAACCGCATCGGCGGGATACACGCCGTGATCCACAACGCCGGAGTACTGGACGGTGCCGCGCTCCTGCCCGTCAACGTGGTGGCGCCGTACCTGCTCACCGCGCTGATCAGCGGGCCGCGCCGGCTGATCTACCTGAGCAGCGGCATGCACCGCGGCGGCAACACCCGTCTCGACGGCCTGGACTGGTCAGGCCGCTCCGCCACGGCGTCGTATTCCACCACCAAGCTGCACATCACGGCCATCTCCGCCGCCCTGGCCCGCCTGGTACCCGGCGTCACCAGCAACGCCGTGGACCCGGGCTGGGTGCCCACCCGGATGGGCGGACGCTCCGCCCCGGACGATCTTGAGCTCGGCCACCGCACGCAGGAGTGGCTGGCCACCAGTGATGACCCGGACGCCCAGGGCAGCGGCGGCTACTGGTACCACCAGCGCCGGCAGACCCCGCACCCGGCCGCGGAAGATCACGATTTCCAGGACGCCCTGCTCGCCCGGCTGGAAGAGCACACCGGCGTCACGCTGGAAGCACTCGGCTGAACATCGATTGCTCCGTAAACGCCGTTCTGACGCCTGAAAAGGGCGTTTGGGCCCACGCCCGCAGGGTTCCTTGGCCGAGCTTTCGAGGCTAGGGTGCCGGTGGGGAACAATCGATGGGGTTAGGAGACGCGCAGGCGGCGTTCGACGTCGGCCGTTTCCGGATACGCCGCCTGGGTGCCCTTGCGCGTGGTGGCCAGGGCCGCGGCCACGGAGGCGAACGCTGCGGCGTCGGCGAGGGCATCACCGGCGGCGAGCCGGACCGCCACGGCACCGGTGAAGGCGTCCCCGGCGCCGGTGGTGTCCACCGCGTCAACCTTGGTGGGCTTCACGAACACCACGGACCGGTTGGCGGGGGCGTCGGAATCCAGCACCACGGACCCGTTCGCCCCGAGGGTCACCAGCACCTGCCGGATCCCCCGTTCGGCAAAGCGTTCGCGGACGGCATCCCATTGCGCCGCGTGGGCGCCGGCACCCGGGACGGAGGCCCCAGGCCCGAGGAACAGCGCGGCTTCATGCGCGTTCACCAGCAGGACGTCCACCAACTCAGCCAGCGCTGCGGGGATGTGGGCGTACGGCGAGAGGTTCAGCAGGACCTTTGCGCCGGCGTCGTGGCCTGCCTGCGCCGCGGCCAGCACCGTGGGCATGGCAACTTCCAGGCAGAGGCTGACGACGGCGGCGCCCTCCAGGACGTCCGCGGCCTCCGCCACGTCCGCCGGGGACAGCGTGCCGTTGGCGCCCGCGGAGATGATGATGTTGTTCTCGCCGCCGGCGTCGACGGCGATCACGGCGACGCCGGTGGGCTCGCTGGAGGTGCGCACCTGCCCTACGTCCACGCCGGCACCGGCCACCGAGGCCAGCAGCATGTGCCCGTTGGGGTCATCCCCCACGGCACCCACCAGGCTGACGTGCCCGCCCAGGCGGCCGGCGGCGACCGCCTGGTTGGCGCTCTTGCCGCCGGGGTTCACGGCGAAGCCGTTGCCGTGCACCGTTTCGCCCGGCTGCGGGAGCCGCTCGCAGTAGATGGTGAGGTCCGCGTTGAGGGACCCGACGACGACAATCCGGCCAGTGCCCACGGAACCTGCGGTCCCGGCATCGGCGCTCATTCGGCCACCTCGGCCTCAACCGGCTTGGGGATCAGCAGCGATGCAGCGAACGCGGCCACCGTCAGCCCCAGGCCGACCACCACCACGGTCAGGTAGGAAGCGGAGGCATCGCCAAGGGAGGCTGTCGCCACCAGCACGGCCGGCAGGATGAGGAAGCTCAGGCCCGCACCGAGGTTGAAGGCACCGGCGTTCATGCCGGGCAGGAAGCCGGGGTTGCCGGCGGGCGAGAGGACAACGCCGAGTCCGTTGAGCATGATGTTGACCGTACCGGCGTACATGATGCCCAGCAAGACCGTGCCGGCAATCATCATCGGCAGGCTGTGCAGGCCCAGGAACCCGATGACGGCCAGCGCCGCGATGCTGCCGAGCAGGCCGATGCGCAGCACCTTGGTGTATCCCAGGACCGGTGCGAGCTTGCCGCTGAGCGGGCCCACCACCCAGCCCAGCAGGGCGTACGGGGTGAGGATGATCAGCGACATCTCGGTGGGGCCCACCCCGAACCCGGGCTCCGCGGCCTGGACGTAGGCGGGAACGATGCCGTTGATGACGGCGAAGATGCCGGTCATGGTCAGGGTGGTGGTGAGCAGCGGGGCCCAGGTGGCGCGCTGGCGCAGGTGCACGGTTTCCACCATGGGCTGCGCGGCGCGCTGTTCGGCGCGCCAGAAGGCAAGGAACGCGACGACGGACACGGCCACCAGCGCCAGGCTCAGGATGAGCGTGCCGGAGTTGAAGCCGCCCACCAGCTTGGAGCCTTCGTTCAGGGCGGTGAGCAGGGCACCGACGGCCACCACGATGAAGAACACGCCCAGCCAGTCCATCCGGGTACCAGCGGCAGGCTTGCTTTCGGCGGCCAGGAACACGATGAGGGCGGTGGCAGCGACGGCCAGGACCACCATCAGCCAGAAGATGCTGCGGAAGCCGAAGTGCTCGGCGAAGTAGCCGCCCACGAAGGAGTCCACGCCCGCCACGCCGCCGTTGACGGCGGTGATCAGGCCCATGAGCGTGCCGTACTTGCGGGGGTTGCTGACGGCGGAGCGGAGCATGATCAGGCACAGCGGCACGGTGGGTCCGCTGACGCCCTGGATGATGCGGCCCACAAAGAGCCAGGTGATGTCCGGGGCGAGGGCGGCGATGACCGAACCCACGGCCATCATCACCATCATGCCCACGAGGACCTTCTTGCGGCCCACGATGTCGCTCAGCCGCGGCAGGAACAGGGAGAACAGGGCGGCGGCGGTGAAGAACCAGGTCTGCGAGAGCCCGATGACGGCCTGGTCCGCTTTGAGCTCCTCGCCCATGGTCACCAGGGCGGGGCTAAGCATGGACGCGTTGAGCTGGAACGCCACGCAGGCGGCCAGCAGCGCGGTCATGAGGGCTGCGATGTTGCCGCGGCCGGTCTTGGTTTCAGTGATGGTGGCGGCCATTACTTGACCCCTCCGGCGGTGAGCTGGGCACTTTCGGGACGGACGACGTCGGACGCGTTGCCTTTGTTGTCCGTGTCACCGGGGCCCGGCTCGCCGATGCGGACCAGTGCGTCGGTGACGAGGTCCCAGAACCGTCCGTGGTCCAGGTCCACGGCAACGCTGGTGTGGCAGTCGGCGGGCGCCGGGGCGCGGAAATCGGCCACGGTCATGCCAAGGGTGAGGGTGCCCTGCAGTTCGATGTTGACGGGCACCTTGCGGGTGCTGACGATGCTGGGGTCGATGACGTACGCGACGGCGCAGGGATCGTGGACGGGCGGGTAGTCGAAGCCCTGGGCGTCCTTGTACGTGTGGGCGAAGAAGTCCATCAGCTCGGTGACGAACTTCGCCGGCCCGGTACCGATGGCGGCGATCTTTTCCACCACGTCCGGGGTGGCCAGCGCCTGGTGGGTGAGGTCCAGGCCCACCATCACCACTGGCCACTTCTCGTTGAAGACGATGTGCGCGGCCTCGGGGTCGATGATGATGTTGAACTCGGCCACGGCGCTCCAGTTGCCCACGTGGTAGCCGCCGCCCATGAGGACCACTTCCTTGACGCGTTCCACGATGCGGGGTTCCTTGCGGGCGGCCAGGGCGATGTTGGTCAGGCCGGCGGTGGGGACCAGGGTGACGGTGCCGGGTTCGTGCGCCATCACGGTGTCGATGATGAGGTCGACGGCGTGGCGCGGGTCCAGTTCGATGGTGGACTCGGGCAGGGCGGGGCCGTCCATGCCGGACTCGCCGTGGATGTCCGGTGCGGTTTCGATGCTGCGGACCAGCGGGCGGTCGCAGCCGGCAGCGAAGGGAACGCCGGTGATGCCGGCGATGGTGCCCACGGCGAGCGCGTTGCGGGTGACTTTTTCGAGGGTCTGGTTGCCCACCACTGTGGTGACAGCCAGCAGGTCGATGTTGGGGTTGCCGTGTGCGAGCAGCAACGCCACAGCGTCGTCATGCCCGGGGTCGCAGTCCAGGATGATTTTCCTGCGCTCGGCGCCCTGGACCGGCTCAGGGTTCTGGAAGTTGGGTTCCATGGTGTTCTCCACGTCATTGGGGCCCGTGCCAGCTGCCTGGCGTCCGGGGAGTTGTAGCGTTCAGGAGTGATCATGGCAGCAGAATGTGGCGTACGTCAAACGCTTAACGTTGGTGCAGGTCAAGCGCTTGACGTATTGCCGCGCTTGACCCTGATTTTTTATGGCACATGCGCGCCATATCCGCCAGGCTACCGGCTCAGCGCCATCGGCGCGGTCGCGGTGCCGCTGCCGGCTCAGCGGCTGCCGCCGTCGGGATTCACGAAGATCCGGCGGGACCGCCCCGGGGCGCTGAACAGGAACGATGTCGCCTAGGCTGAGGTCATGGATAACACCAAGAGGGCAACGCTCATTTGGTCGCTGGGGGCAGTTGTCTTCTCTCTCATCGGCGTCTACATCGCACTGACCGCCAATGGAGTCTGGTACTCCATCGTGTCGGCAGTCATTCTGCTGCTCGCGGGCTGTGCGTTTGCCTCAAGGGCCGTGCTGGCCCTGCGCGCCCAGCGCCCGAGCAGCTAGCAGGGCCAGGCGCAGCACACGCCAGCGGCGAGTGCTGCTCCACGCCCACTACGATCAACGTATGGAATCCGCGGAACAGAGGCAGCAGCACGCGCGCCCACGGCGGATCACGGCGGCCATGGTCGCCGCCCGGGCAGGTGTTTCGACGGCGACGGTATCCCTTGTGGCCAACGGCAAGACGGCGGGCCGCGTCTCCGAGGACAACGTGGCCCGGGTTCGTGACGCCATTGCCGAGCTTGGCTATGTGGTGGACGGAATCGGCAGCTCGCTGGCCAAGGGCGTGAGCTCCATCGTCATCCTGGTGGCGCCGGATATCTCCAACCCCTTCTTCGCCAAGGTCATCGACGGGGTACGGGAAGCACTCGGCCCGCAGTACCAGCTGCTGCTGTCCGTCACCGAAGCGGGCGAGTTTCCGCAGGCCAGCGACGTCCGGCGGCTCATGTCGCTGCGCCCGGCCGGGCTGCTGGTGGACGCACCCAACGCGGACTTCCTTGAGGACCTCGCCTCGCCGTCGCCCCTTGTCCTGCTGGACGCGCCCGGGCTGGAATCCTACGCACCATCCGTCAACCTCGATGTGGCCAGCGGGGCCCGCCAGCTGGCAGCACACCTGGCCGCCGCCGGGCACACGGAAGCGGCTTATGTGGACAGCGTGACCGGCACCGACACGTTTGCCGTGCGGCGTGCGGCGTTCCTGGAAGAGGCCGCGGCGCGCGGCATCTCCGTGAGCCCGGACCGGATCATCAGCACCACCATCGACGTCGGGACCGCGGCCGCCGCGTTCGCCGCCGCCTGGCCGGAGTGGCAGCGCGCGGGGGTGACCGCCGTCGTCTGCGGAACCGATACGCACGGTTACGGCGTGCTGCAGGAGGCTCGGGTGGCCGGTGTGCGGATCCCGGAGGAACTTGCGGTGGCCGGCTTCGACGACCTTCCCTATTCGGCCACCAGCAATCCCGGCCTGACCAGCGTCCACTTGCCCGCCACGTCCCTGGGCCAGAAAGCGGGCGAGCAGCTGCGCCGGCTGATGGAGGGCAAGTTCCTGAAGCCCGGCGGCGTCACGCTGGAAACGTCGCTGGTGGTGCGCGGCTCCACTACGGCATAGCCGGGCGGTCCCCCTCCCGCAGCCAGTCGTTGAAGAACGCGTCAAGCTGCTGCCCGGAGGCTTCCTCCATCACTGCTTCAAAATCCCCGGTTGTTGCCGAGGAATTGGCGTAGCGGTCCAGCCATTCGGTGGCCCCGGCAAAGAAGGCCGCGTCCCCGATCCTGGCCCGCAGTGCATGGAGCATGGCGGCTCCCCGTCGGTACACCTGCTCGGCGAACAGGTTGTCCCGCCCCGGATTGGAGATGTCCAGCGCCCAGAGGTTCTTGCTGTCCAGTTCAGCCACGGTATCCGTGAACTGCTTTGCCAGTGTCGCCTTGCCCTGGTGTTCGGCCCACAGCCACTCGACATAGGTGGCCCAGCCCTCGTTGAGCCAGATGTCCTTCCAGTCCGCCGGGCTGACGCTGTTACCGAACCACTGGTGACCCAGTTCGTGGACAACCGTGTCCTCATCGGCAACCTCTGAATAGACCGGCCGGGTTTGCGTTTCCAGGGCGTAATCCACCGAGTCGTCGTCCACAATCGCACCGAAGGCCTCGAACGGATACCGCCCGAACAGGTCTGACAGGTAGCGGATCATTTGTGGCTGCAGCGCAAGGGCCGCATTGGTTTTCACCAGCGCGGGCCCGGTCACACCGGTGTCCACCGCATTGATGATCGGCAGGCCGCGGGGTCCCTCGCTGTAGGACAGGGTGAAGTCTCCGACGCTTGCCGTGGCGAGGTAGCTGGCCATCGGGTCCGCCGCCTCCCAGCTCCAGGTTGTCCAGCCGGCGTGTGTTTCCGGGTCGTCCCCGGGCAGGCCGTTGGCTACTGCGGTTTTTCCTTCCGGGACGGTGATGCGGAAGGAGTACGTGGCTTTGTCCTCGGGGTCGTCGTTCACCGGAAACCAGGTGGGTGCGCCGTCGGGTTCGTTGACCACCATGGCTCCGTCAGGGGTGGTCACCCATCCGTACAGCGCCCCCGTAGTGTCCTGGGGCCGGCCGGTGGCACCGCCGTAGCTGATGGTGATGGTGGTTGTCCGGCCTTCCTTCAGTTTGGGCCGCAGTCCGACGGTGAGTTCCCACCGGCGGTTCGCATCGTCCTGCACCTGGGTCCACTCCGAGGGGCCCGCGCCGCGATTGACGTCCTTGCCGTCCACGTCCACGGCGGTGACGGTGAGTCCGCGCAGGTCGAAGTCGAGGGCGTCCAGGTCCTGGGTGGCGCGCAGGGTGATGGTGGCCTCCGCGGTGAGGTTTCCCGCTGCGGCCGGGTCCGACGGCGGCGTGTAGCGGAGGTCGAGGCCGTAGTGCAGGACGTCGTACCCGCCGTTGCCCGCGTACGGGAAGTAGGGATCACCACTTCCCGCCGCACCTGGGCCGTAGCGCGGGCCGCCTTGGGGTGCAGCCTGCGCCGGGGTGATCCCCGCGGCGGCGGCCGTCAAGAGTGCTACTGCTGCCGCGGCGATGCGGCGGGCCTTCGTCAGGTTGGTCATGGTTGCAGTCCTGGAATGGTGCCGGGCGGCGGGCGGTTCCGGCCGTGGCAGTTCTGCCCGGCGCCCGCCGGAGGTAACAGGTTGTGTGCCTTCGCGGCGACAAGACCGGTACCGGCGGCCTCTGGGCCGCTGTTGCCCCACCAGATGGAATGAAAGCTAGGCCAGCCGGCGGGGCGTGTCAACACTTCCTCCCCCCCATTCACCCCCCCCTCTTCCGCTTCCGAGTCCGGGACTGGGGCGGGTGTCTGGTGGCGTCCTGTGACGCGCAAGGATTGGCCGCCTCCGTTCTGTCAGACCCCGGCCGTAAGCTGGGACCATGCCGAGTAACTGGGAGAATTTGGACGAGCCGCTGCGCGAATCCGTGCAGCACAACGTGGAGCTGTACGAGCAAGTCCGCCCTGCCCTGAAACTGGTTACCCGCGATGTGCTGCTGGTCCTGCGGGACATGCTCAAGGACAGTGAGGTCACCCCGCTGTTCGTCACTGGCCGCACCAAGACGGTGGAGTCGTTCAAGGAGAAGATCTCCCGCACAGAGGAGCCGCTGGAGCCGGGCGGGCGCCGGCTGCTGAAGTTCCCGGACCCGTTCCGGACCCTCAATGACATGGTGGGGATCCGCGTCATTACCAAGCTGCCGGCCGAGAATGCGGCGGTGGCCAACATCATCAAGCGGCAGCGCCAGCTGTTCGACTGCCGCGGGGACCGGGAAAAGGACATCGGCTCCATCGAGTCCGGCACCTACGGGTATTCGAGCCGGCACCTGATCCTGCGGACCATCCAGAACGAGGCCGTCAAGGAATACCAACAGGTCTTCAACCCGGAGGTCACGCCCAACGGCAGCTACTTCTTCGAGTGCCAGATCCGCACCATCTTCGCCCACGCATGGAGCGAAATCGAGCACGATATCCGCTTCAAGGCCGAGGATCCCCGGGCCTGGACCCCGCATTTCGACCGGCAGTTCACGGCCACGGCAGCCATGCTGGAAACGGTGGAGACGGCGTTCGCGGACCTGCACGAACGGTACGAGGAAGTCCGCAGCTTCTGGGACACCGACGGTGAGGGCGCGGCACCGCTCACACCGAACCGGGTCAGGGATGTGTGGCGCACGCTGCTGCCGCACGTGGACCGCAAGGTGGATGACGACTGGGGCTGGGCCTCGGAGCTGCTCGCGGCGCACGGACTCACGCGGACCATGGAACTGGCCGGGCTGCTCCGCGCGGAGCAGATCACCGAGGTCCGCAAGGCCCTGGACCACCGCTACTCCCCCGGACCGGACCGGCTGCTGGATGACCTCCTGCTGTGGCAATTCGGCACCAGGCACATTGACCTCACGGCAGAAGCGGCCGACGCCGTCCCGCACCCCCGGCGCGACAGCCTCCTGCGCCGTCTCCGGCAAATCGAACGGTACCGGGTCACCCAAAAGTAGGTCCTGGCGGTTGGCGAACGCCCCCGCGTGGTGGCCGCGGATCGGCCCGCGGCGGGGTTGGGAAAATTAACAGCGCGGTGTTTGGCGTCGGGGGATTGCGCCGGGCGTAGTATGTGAAAATCCGCGGGCTAAAGCACAATTCCATCCGAAATTTACCCACAAGGAGAATTCCATGTTGCTTTGGATTGCCATCATCATTGCCGTTCTGTGGCTTCTCGGACTGCTCGCCAATATTGGCGGCGGCCTGATCCACATCCTGCTGGTTGTCGCCGTCGTCGTCCTGATCTTCCACTTCGTCCGCGGCAGGACCCGCGCCTGACGAAAACCCGAGTCCGGCCTAACAGCCAGGAGGTCCCGGCTGCCCGGGGCCTCCGGCGGTCCGCCGGGTAATCCCGCATGCGACAATGTCCGGATGACTTCCGAATCCCCGCTGGCTGCCGCCGCATTGCCTCCGCAGGCGACTTCCGACGCTGCATTCGAGGCTGCCTATGCGGCGGCCCGGAAAAGCTCCAGCGAAGGCGGCATTCCCATCGGCGCGGCGCTTGCCCGCAACGGTGTGGTCATCGCCAGCGGCCACAACGAGCGGGTCCAGAACGGCGATCCGATAGCGCACGGGGAGATGTCGGCGCTCCGGGCAGCCGGCCGGCAGCGCAGCTACCGGGACACCACGCTGTACACCACCCTTGCCCCGTGTGCCATGTGCACCGGAACCATCATCCAGTTCAAGATCCCCCGGGTGGTGGTGGGCGAAGCGCGCACCTTCCCGGGCGAGTTCGACCTCCTGCGGTCCCGCGGCGTCGAAGTGATTGTCCTCGATGACCAGCGCTGCGTGGACATGATGCGCGATTTCCAGGACAACAACCCGGAACTCTGGGCAGAGGACATCGCCGAGTAAGCCCGGGATCCGGCGGCACCAAGCCGCCGACCTACTCTCCGTGCACTGCCGCCAGGTTGTCCTCGGAACGGTCCAGGTAGGCCAGCAGGAGATCCGCGGCCCGGTCCGGATCGCCGGCTTCCAACGCCTCACAGATTGCTTCGTTGTCCGGCAGGTAGCGCTGGTAGAACAGTGCATCAGCGGTGGCCTTGTGGAAGAACAAGCGCATCTCGGCCAGCACCTGGGCCATGACCGTGTTCAGCCGCGGGCTGCGGGCCATCGCCACGATGGCACCGTGGAAGTGCTGGTTAGCGGTCCCCCCGGCTTCATCGTCTCCGGCCGCCGCAGCGCGCTTGCCTTCCTCCACCGCGGCCCGGACAGCGGCCACATCCTCGGGGCTGCCTCCGCCGCGCATCGCGCTGACCTCGATAAACCGCCGGACCGTATAGACGTCATGGATGTCCTCCGCCCCCAGGCTTGCCACGAAGACGCCGCGGTTGGGGTGCCGGACCACCAGACGCTCACTGGCCAGTTCCGCAAACGCCTCCCGCACTGTGTTCCGGGAGACGCCCAGGTCCTCGGCAATGGTGGATTCGGTGAGCCTCGCCCCCGGGATCAACGCGCCTTCGGCCAGCTGCCGGCGGAGTTCCTGGGCCACGCGTTCAGCCACGGACGGCATGGCCACCCGGAGGCGGCCTGCGGAAGCGGGAGCGGAATCGAGAGTGGCCATACCCGAGAATTTACACGATCGTCACATCGTTGAATCGAAGGATTGTTGAACAATCCGTAGATTTGGTGCATCCTAGTTATGACCAACCAATGAGACGGGGATCACAAATGACTTCCATCGACCTCAACAGCGACGTCGGCGAGTCCTTCGGCCGCTGGACCCTCGGCGACGATGCCGCCATGTTCAGCTCGGTGTCCAGCGCCAACGTGGCCTGCGGCTTCCATGCCGGGGACCCCACCGTGATCCGCCGGACCTGCCGGAACGCGGCGGAGGCCGGCGTCGTCATCGGCGCCCACGTGGGCTACCGCGACCTCGCAGGCTTCGGACGCCGCTTCCTGGACATCAGCCCAGGCGAACTGGCCGACGACGTGGTGTACCAGATCGGTGCTCTGCAGGCATTGGCCGCCGCCGAAGGAACGAAAGTCCGGTACGTGAAGCCGCACGGCGGCCTGTACAACGCGATTGTGTCGCACACCGCCCAGGCGCGCGCCGTCGTCGACGCCGTGAAGTCCGTGGATCCCGGCCTGCCCATCATGGGGCTGCCAGGCTCGGAAGTCCTGCGGCTGGCAGAGGAAGCGGGCCTGCGGGCAGTGACCGAAGCCTTCGCGGACCGCGCCTACAACCCGGACGGGACCCTCGTGTCCCGTACCCAGCCGGGCGCAGTCCTTCACGATCCCGCCGAAGTGGCGGAGCATGTATTAAGGATGGCCACCGAACAGTCCGTCAGGACCATCGACGGGTCCATCCTGAAAATCCGCGCAGAAAGCATCTGCTTGCATGGTGACTCCCCAGGGGCGGTCGCAATGGCCACCGCCGTGAAGTCCGCACTCGCCGACGCCGGCATCAGCATCGGCGCGTTCGCCTAGCCAGTCCGCCCGGCTACCGCCCCCCGTATCCAAGGCCAACAGGCCCCGCACCACCCTCACCCCCGGAGGAACCCATGACCAGCACCAACAAGGCAGCGAAGACGGCGGCAAGGAAGCCGCCGGCCGGCGCACTGAAGGCTTACGTCGCCAGCCTCACCGGCACCTCGCTCGAGTACTACGATTTCGCCATCTACTCGGTGGCCTCGGCCCTCGTCTTCCCCAAGATCTTCTTTCCCTCGGATGACGAATTCGTAGGGCTGCTCCTGTCCTTCTCGGCCTTCGCGGTGGGCTACCTGGCCCGCCCCATCGGCGGTGTGGTGTTCGGCCGGCTCGGTGACAAGGTGGGCCGCAAATACGTCCTCGTCTTCACCCTGGTGCTGATCGGCGCCGCCACCGTCCTCATCGGTGCGCTGCCCGACTACTCAGCCATCGGCATCGCCGCCCCCATCATCCTGGTGCTCCTGCGCCTGGCCCAGGGCATCGGCGTCGGCGGCGAATGGGGCGGCGCGGTGCTGCTCTCCAGCGAGTTCGGCGATCCCAACAAGCGCGGATTCTGGTCCTCCGCCGCGCAGATCGGCCCGCCCGCCGGCAACCTGATGGCCAACGGCGTCCTCGCCGTCCTGGCCGCCTCGCTCAGCAACGAAGCATTCCTGTCCTGGGGCTGGCGCGTCGCATTCCTCGCCTCCGCGATCCTGGTGGCCTTCGGCCTGCTGATCCGCCTCAAGCTCGAGGAAACCCCGGTCTTCAAAGCCATCCAGGCCCACGGTGACCGCCCCAAGGCACCCATCAAGGAAGTCTTCACCAAGGAGCCCAAGGCCCTCATCTCGGCAGCCCTGTCCCGCCTGTGCCCGGACGTCCTCTACGCCCTCTTCACCGTGTTCGTGGCCGTCTACGCCACCAAGCAACTCGGCATGACCACCGGCAACGTCCTGGCGGCCATCCTCATCGGTTCCGCGTTCCAGCTCTTCCTTATCCCGGCCGCCGGCGCCCTCACCGACCGCATCAACCGCCGCTGGGTCTACGGGATCGCCGCCGCCGCAACCGCCATCTACATTCCGCTGTTCTTCCTGATGATCCAGGGCAAGTCCGTGCTGATGCTCACCATCGGCGTGGTAATCGGCCTGGCCCTGCACGCCTTCATGTACGGCCCGCAGGCCGCGTTCATCACGGAGCAGTTCCCGGCCCGCCTCCGCTACGCCGGCAGCTCGCTCGCGTACACGCTGGCCGGCGTCATCGGCGGCGCCGTGGCCCCGCTGATCTTCACCGCCCTCTACGGCGCGGCCTCCGGTGGCTGGCACCTGATTGCCGGATACCTCGCCCTGACAGCGGTCATCACCATCGTGGGCATGCGCCTGGGCCGCGATCCGCAGCCTGAGGAAGATGTCCGCCTGCTCGACAACAGCGCAAAGGAGAGCCACGCCTGAGCGGCGCGGCCGGTCCCCATGGAAACAGTCAGTAGCCCCGCCACGGCATCCCGTGTGCTGTCCGCCCGTGTTTTGGCCGTACGGCCCGTAGGCACCACGGCAGTGCTCGCCGAACTCTCCGGCCTCCGCGACGTCCTGGCCCTGCAGGCCCTCCTGCTGGAGGCGCCGCTGCCCGGCCAGGTGGACGTCCTGGCCGCCGCCGAAACCGTGATGGTGAAGGCGGACTCGCCCGCGGCGGCACGCCGGATGGCTGCCCGTTTGCTGGCGATGGACCTGACGGTCCAGTCCCACGCCGAAGGCGCGCTGGTCACCATCGACACCGTGTACGACGGCGAGGACCTCGCCGAGGTGGGAAGGCTCACCGGCCTGGGCGCTGACGGAGTAGTGGCCGCCCATACGGGACAGGTCTGGACGGTGGCCTTCGGTGGCTTCGCCCCCGGGTTCGGCTACATGGTGGGGGAAAACCAGTCACTGGAGGTCCCGCGCCGGAGTTCACCCCGCACCGCTGTCCCTGCCGGGTCCGTGGCGCTGGCCGGCAACTATTCGGCCGTCTACCCCCGGCAGTCGCCGGGCGGCTGGCAACTGATCGGCCGCACCGCGGCACCCATGTGGGACCTCAGCCGGGAGCAGCCGGCCCTGGCCGCTCCGGGTGACCGCGTCCAGTTCCGCGCCGTGCGGGAACTCGTGGAAATTCCGGCCGCACCGGCCGGAACCTCCGGGCATCCCAGTGTGGAGTCCGGCCTCCGCATCCTCTCCCCCGGGCTCCAGAGCCTGGTCCAGGACCTCGGCCGGCCCGGGCATGCGGGACTCGGGGTGTCATCGGCCGGTGCGCTGGACCGCGCCTCGGTGCGTCGCGCCAACCGGGTGCTGGGCAACGGCCCCTCCGCCGCCGTGATCGAAAGCGTTGCCGGCGGCCTGCGCGTCCAGGCCGTGGGCGACCAGGTGCTGGCCGTCACCGGGGCGCCGTCGGCACTGACTGTAGTGACGCCGTCGTCCGCTGCCGAAACCGACGACGCCGAAGACGGCAGCTGGCCCGACGAGGTCCGCACCGTGCCCATGGCCACCGCCTTCGCCCTGCTGGACGGCGAAACCCTGACCGTGGGCGCCCCGGAAAGGGGCTTCCGCACCTACCTGGCCATCCGCGGCGGCGTGGAAGCGGAATCCGTGCTGGGCAGCCGGTCCACTGACACCATGTCCGGAATCGGGCCGGCGCCGCTGGCCGCCGGGCAAGTGCTCGGCGCCGGCGCCACCACAACATCCAACGTGGTGGGCAACCCCGAGCTGCAGCCCGACTACCCGGACGCCGGGGTCACGGTGCTGGACATTGTCCCCGGTCCCCGCGACGACTGGTTTGATGCGGCGGCGCTGGAATCGCTGTGCAGCCAGGATTGGGCCGTCACGCCGCGGTCCAACCGGGTGGGCATGCGCCTGGCCGGCGAACCGCTTCGCCGCAGCCGGGACGGCGAGCTGCCCAGTGAGGGGACCATGGCCGGTGCCCTGCAGATTCCGCCGGAAGGCCAGCCCGTGCTCTTCCTTGCCGACCATCCCATCACAGGCGGTTATCCCGTGATCGGAGTGGTGGCGGACTACCACCTGGATCTCGCCGCGCAGGTTCCGGTGGGCGGCTCCATCCGGTTCCGCTGGGCACCCGACCTGCCTGCCTCCGCGGACACCTCCCGCCACCATTTCCACGATTCCCTAGACGAAGTGAGCAACTGATGCGCAAGGTCCTCATCGCCAACCGAGGAGAAATCGCTGTCCGCATCGCCCGGGCCTGCGAGGACGCCGGGCTCGAATCCGTGGCGGTCTACGCGGACGTGGACGCCGATGCCATGCACGTGGGTGCCGCCACCGAGGCGTACAGCCTGGGCGGCAACGCCCCGTCGGAGACCTACTTGGACGTCGCCAAGCTGCTGGGCGTCGCAGCCGAGTCCGGAGCGGACGCCGTCCACCCAGGCTACGGCTTCCTGTCCGAGAACGCCGGTTTCGCGGAAGCGGTCATCGGCGCAGGGCTGACGTGGATCGGGCCCAGCCCGGATGCCATCCGGCAGCTGGGCAACAAGATCACTGCGCGTGAGATCGCCGTGCGCGCGGGGGCGCCGCTGGTGGCCGGCAGCGACGGTCCGGTGGACTCGGCCGCTGAGGCCCGCGCCTTCGCCGAGGAACACGGCCTGCCCATCGCCATCAAGGCTGCCTTCGGCGGCGGCGGGCGCGGGCTGAAGGTGGTCCGGGAAATGGGCCAGGTGGAGGAGGCGTTCGATTCCGCAGTACGCGAGGCCGTGGTGGCTTTCGGCCGCGGCGAATGCTTCGTGGAACGCTACCTGGACCGGCCCCGCCACGTGGAGGCCCAGGTCCTGGCGGACCAGCACGGCAACGTGGTGGTGGTGGGAACCCGGGACTGCTCGCTGCAGCGCCGGCACCAGAAACTCGTGGAAGAGGCCCCCGCCCCGTTCCTCACCGAGGGCCAGACCCGCCAGATTTACGACGCCGCCAAGGCAGTCTGCCGCGAAGCCTCCTACGCGGGGGCCGGGACCGTCGAATTCCTGGTGGCCGCCGACGGCACCGTCGCTTTCCTCGAGGTGAACACCCGCCTGCAGGTGGAGCACCCCATCACCGAGGAAACCACTGGCATCGACCTGGTCCAGGAGCAGTTCCGGATTGCCGCGGGCGAACCGCTCCGCTGGGACGCCGATCCGTCGCCGCGGGGGCATGCTTTCGAATTCCGGCTGAATGCCGAGGACGTTGGGCGCGGCTTCCTGCCCTCACCCGGGACCGTTACGGCCTTCAGTGGTCCCACCGGCCCGGGAATCCGCCTCGATTCCGGCGTCCGTGCCGGGTCCGTTGTGGCGCCTCAGTTCGATTCGCTGCTGGCCAAGCTGATTGTCACAGGCGCGGACCGGCAGCAGGCGCTCCGCCGGGCACGCCGGGCCCTGGCCGAAATGCAGATCGGCGGCGTGGCCACCGTCCTGCCATTCCACCGCGCCGTGGTGGAGGCCTCCGATTTCACGTCCGAAACGGAGCTCGGCATCCACACACGCTGGATCGAAACCGACTTTGCCGAGACCATCGGCGCGGACCCGGAGTTCGGAACTTCCGTCCCGGACGGTGCGCGGCGCACCATCACCGTTGACGTGGACGGCCGGCGCCTCGCCGTCGGGCTGCCCGCAGCGCTGCTGGACGGCTGGGCGCGTTCCGGCGGCCAAGTTCCCGCCGGCGTCACCCCGGCGGGCGGCCCCTTCGGTGCGGAGAACGACGGCGGCACTGCCACAGGTACCGCGGCCCCCGGTGAGTTGCGGGCGGACATGGCAGGGACTGTGGTGAAGTGGCTGGTCGAACCGGGCGCCGAGGTGGCGGCCGGGGATCCCGTCGTCGTCCTTGAAGCAATGAAGATGGAAACCCAGGTCACCGCCCACCGCTCCGGGACCCTCGATGACGTGCGGGTGGACGCCGGAGGCGTGGTTACCGCGGGAGGCGTGCTGGCACTCATCACCTGACGCCGCGGGCGGCCGGACGGGTCAGAGATTGACCATCTTCATGCCGTTCTCGTCGTAGCGGTCCCCGGCGACGCCGAGCCTGAGGGCGAGGCCATTGAGGTCCGCGACGTCGTCGGCGGAGAGTGCCATGGCGGTGGCACCCGCGTTTTCGTCGATCCGTTCGCGGCGGCGTGTGCCCGGGATGGGGGCGATGAAGGGGTGCTGTGCCAGCAGCCATGCCAGGGCTATTTGTCCGGCGGTGGCGCCGCGCGCTTCGGCGAGCGCGCGGACGTGGTCCACAAGCGCCTGGTTCGCAGCCAGGTTTTCGCCCTGGAACCGCGGGATGTGCGAGCGGATTTCGTCCGGGGCGAAGGTGCTGCCCGCCGTCACGGTTCCGGTGAGGAAGCCCTTGCCCAGCGGGCTGAACGGCACGAATCCGATTCCCAGTTCCGCCAGCGTGGGGAGGACCTCGGCTTCGGGATCGCGGGTCCACAGCGAGTACTCGGACTGGACCGCCGTCACTGGGAACTCCGCGTGGGCGCGGCGGATGGTGCCGGCTCCTGCTTCGGAGAGCCCGAAATGCTTGACCTTGCCTTCGGCGACCAGCTCGCCCACGGCGCCGGCTACTTCCTCGATGGGCACGGAGGGGTCCACGCGGTGCTGGTAGAACAGGTCGATGGATTCGACGCCCAGGCGGCGCAGCGATCCTTCGGCGACCCGCCGGATCTGCTCGGGCCGGGAGTCGGTGCCCTGCATCCGCCCGTCCAGGATGTTCCAGCCGAACTTCGTGGCCACCTGCACTTTGTCGCGGATCGGTGCGATCGCTTCGCCTACGAGTTCCTCGTTGACGTAGGGGCCGTAGACCTCGGCGGTGTCGATGAACGTGACGCCCTGGTCCACGGCGTACCGGATCACGTCGATCATGTCGTCGCGGCCGCCGGGGTTGGGGCCGTAGCTCTGGGACATCCCCATCGCGCCGAAGCCGATTGCGGATACCTCGAAGCCCTGCCCAAGTGTCCTGGTGTGCATGGTGGTTCCTTTCATTGCAGGTGATGGCTTCAATGCAACACCGGTTATCCGCTGGCCGGCAGTGACTGCCGTTCAGGGTACTGCCAGTACCTCCCTGGGGTTAGCGGGGCCGGCGTTTTCCAAGGATCAGGCCAGCCAGTGATGACAGGCCAAAGATGGAGCACAGCATCCCCGAAAACCCGGCGAACCCAGCGCCTCCCGAGCCCGTCAGAAGCAGGACACCGAGGGTGAGCCCGGCGGCTCCCCCGCCAAGGCGCCACGCACGCCGTGCCTTGATATTCGGCTCATGTCCAGACATCCCGTACTTCCGGGGCGTTCCCATGCGATTCGCCTGCGGGTCCGGGTCGGTGGCATCGGGACCCTCCACCACGCGGCCGGCCTCGTCCACCCATTGGCCCGTTCCAATCTCGGGGCAATTGGCGTGCACGCTCTCATCCACCGTGGCGAAGTCTGCGGGATGGCCCCGGTACATCATCGCGGAGAGGTCCACGCCGAAGTCCACGCGCCCATCGGCCCAGTAAGCGTCGTAGCGGACCAGGCGCCGGGGGCGGTTCAGCCACCTTGAGGGCCGCAGGAAGGCCGTCGCCCGGACGGCCATCGGGTGTTCTATGGGTTGGCGCATGGATCGATAGTTGCACAACGGGCCCTACCTCTTCGCGATCCCGGCGCCGCGCGTCATAGCCCCGGCAGGCCGCCGTCGTACGGGCAAGCGGGAGGCGCTGCGGGGCGGGTGCGGCCCCCGCCGAAGGCCCTGTTGCGCCACCGACCTGCGCTTCTAGACTGGGGAGATGGGGACGGAGGAGCAGAACGAAGATTTCCAGCGCCTGCACCAGCTCATTGCCGGAGCAGACGACGTCAAAGGCTTCCTGGAGGGGATGACCCGATACGCGGCGGCAGCCCTCAGCCGGACAGCAGGGTCCAGGATTGAATGTGCGGTGACCCTGCACCGGCGGCGCCGCCGGGCGACGATTGCCGGCAGCAGTGACATCGCGATCCTGCTGGACGGCGTGGAGCAGTCGCTTGGTGACGGCCCGTGCCTGGAGGCGCTCCAGACGCTCCAGCCGGTGTTGCTGGCTGACACGGACAACGACGTCCGGTGGCCTGCCTACTCCAGGAGCCTTGCGGCCGCAGGTTCCCGGAGCGTCCTGGGCGTCCCGCTGGACCTTGGGAACGACGCGTCCGCAGCGCTGAACTTCTTTGCCGCCGACACCGGACTCTTCACCCGGGAAACCATTGACGAAGCGGCAGTCTTCGCCGACATGGCCGGACAGGCCCTGCGCCTCGCAGTGAGGATTGCCACCGCAGATCTGCTGGCATCTGACCTGAAGGCCGCCATGGAAAGCCGTACATCCATCGACCTGGCCACCGGCATCATCATGGAACAGGACCACTGCAGCCAGGAAGAAGCTTTCACGAAGCTGCACCAGGCCTCAGCGAACCGGAACGAAAAACTCCGCGACCTGGCCGAGGAAATCCTTCGGGCGCGGACCTCGGCCGAACAGGCTGCCAGCTCCACGCACTTCGACATGTAGCCACCGGCTTCCTGCGAGTGTGCCTAGCCGTGCGACCAACTCCGCCAGCCGTGCTTCCTGAGCTGTAAACAATCGCATGGCTATTTGACCGACCGGCCACCCACCGCATGCCTGTTGGAAGCTTGGGATGCCTCCAAGTTTTTCCCAGCGTGGAGGCCACATTGTTGTCCCGGGGCAACAATAATCAGCTTTCGGTCTTACCACGACGAGGTGGAGGAACCCATGGAATCAACACGCAGGAATGTTCTGAAGTTCGGCGTTCTGGGCGGCGTTGTGGCCGCGGCAGGCCTGCAGGCAACTGGGCTGGCAGGGGCCCAGGCCAGGGGCGGGTCGGATGACGTGTCCTCGTCCTCGGGTTCTACGCCGAGCCGGTTGGCGTCGAATAATATGCCCGTCCCGTTCCGTGCGGTGTTCAAGCGTCCGCCGGAGCTCGTTCCGTACTCCACGGGCTATGATCCGGACGGGCAGCCGTTCGCGAAGTACTCGCTCTCCCAGCGCCTGGGCCAGGCGCAGATCGCCCCCGGGCTGATGACCACTCTCGCCGGGTACAACGGGATCTTCCCGGGCCCCAGCATCCGGGTGGAACAGGGCACCCGGAGCGAATTGCGGATCAGCAACAGGATGCCGGCCAAGGGAATACTGTATCCGGACACCCCCAATACCGTGACGCACCTGCACGGCTCGGCCTCGCTCCCCCAGTACGACGGCTATGCAAACGACCGCACCGCCCCTGGAAACGTGAAGAACTACCAGTACCCGAACTGGCAGGCGGCCCGGACGCTTTGGTACCACGATCACAACCACATGCTGACGGCCCAGGGCGTCTACTCCGGCCTGGCTGCCACCTACTCCATCACCAACCAGCACGAGCGCGAGCAGCTGCCCCAGGGGGAGTTCGACGTGCCGATCCTTGTTTCAGACGTGATGCTCAACGCCGATGGCTCCCTGGGCTACAACGACAACGGCCACTCCGGGCTGTGGGGAGACATCATCATGGTCAACGGTGTGCCGTGGCCAACCATGAAGGTCAAGCCGCGGATCTACCGGTTCCGGTTCCTGGTGGGCTCCATTACCCGGTCCTACCGCTTCGCCCTGTCCACCGGGGACCCGTTCTACGTTGTGGGCACCGATGCCGGAATGACGCCGAACGTCCAGGCAGTGTCCTCCTGGCGGCAGGGTACCGCCGAACGCTACGAGGTCCTGGTCGATTTCCGTAAGTACAAGCCCGGCCAGAGCGTGGAGCTGCGGAATCTCAGCAACAAGAACAACATCGACTTTGCCAACACCGGCAAGGTCATGAAGTTTGAGGTCGTGGCCGATTCCCCGTCACTGCTGCCTGGGTCCCGCTCGATCACTGCCATTCCAAAAACCCTCGATCCCGGTGAACACCCCACCAAGGCCAGCGGCGGCCTGGACACCATGTCCCTCACCCCGGACATGGCGGTGGCCAAGAGGACTCTGCGCGTCCAGCGCAAGAGCGGCGAATGGACCATCAACGGCGAGACGTGGGATGACGTGGAGAAGTCCAACTTCACCAGGGTCTTCGCCAACCCGCAGCGCAACCAGGTGGAGCAGTGGACCATCGTCAATGAATCCGGCGGCTGGTTCCACCCGGTGCATATCCACCTGATCGACGGAAAAATCATCGGCCGCAACACCAACGGAGGCAAACCCTTTGCCTGGGAGAATGGCCCCAAGGACGTCTTCTACGCCGGAGAAAACGAATCCGTCACGGTACTGATGCAGTTCGATACCGGCAAGCATGAGGGCGGACGCTACATGGTCCATTGCCACAACCTCGTTCACGAGGACCACGACATGATGGTCCAGTTCGCGGTTGGGGATCTCAAAAACAACGATCCCATCAATGCCGACAAGCCCATCCTCGAGAACATCCCGGAAGGAAGTTTCTCTTCAAGCTACAAGCCCTCCTACCCGGCCGGCACCTGAGATGAAAGCCAAGGTCCTGCTCACGACGACGGCCCTGCTCTCCCTGGCATTGGCCGGGTGTACAGGCGCGGACGTCAGCCCGAACAGTCCCCCGGCCCAGGATGCGGTGGTGGCCCCATCGGATGCCAAAACGGCCGGTACCGTGGGCGCGTCAGCGGAGGAAGGCCTGGACGTAGGCAACAGCAGGCCAGTGGTCAGTTATGACGGGCTCATGGTGCGGCGCCGGGTGGTCATCGCCGTCAACTCCGAAATAGACGCCGACCTTGCAGGGCTCCGCGCAAAGCTGGTGGCAGCAGCCGCGCCGCGGGGCCTCGCCCTGACCGACATCTCCCCTGACGTACTGGAGCCGGCGGTCCTCGACGAAGTAATGCCCGAACTGATTGTGGCTCTACCGGCCGAGGCAACCCTCGAGGACGGCCGGGCCGTGGCCGGCCAGGCTGCCGGGGAGGACACGGTCGAGCTAGGGGCGGAGGGCTTCCACGTCCTCCGGACCCTGGTCCACGACCTGTGCTTCACCATCCCGGCCGACGACCCTGCTGCACTCGCGGCAGCCGTCGAGACAGAGGGAATCCTCTCAGACGCGCTCGGAAGCTACGGAGTAACGGCGGCCGACGGCAAGCTCAGCGTCAATTACACCGGCCCACTGCTCGCTGACAACATCGTGGAAAGTGTCCGCGAAGGACTCGCCCGCCCGGCGCACACCACGGCGTCCGCCGTCACGGTCGAACCGGAATCCACGGACGGGGCCGGAGTGGACATGGCAACGGAACCACCCTGGACAGCGGAGGCAAAGTCCGGGGCACACACCACCGCCCACGGCTGAGCCGGCGGGGAAGCTGGAAGAGAAGGCAGATGCGGAGCGCGTTCTCTCCGCTTCTGCCGTCCCTGCGGCAACATTCGTCAACCAGGATCAGACCGCGAAAATGCCCCACGACGCTGTGCAGGTCGCTCCAGGCTCCAGCCTGATCAGGTCCACACCGCTGTTGAAGGCGTCGGGCGGGCAGGTCATGGGTTCCACAGCGAGACCCAGGCGGTTCGGGAACGGTGGCTTTTTGTCCGCGGTGTGAATCTGGAGCCATTGGCACATACGGTCCCAGGACATTCCGACGCCGGTGCCGGTTGGGTCGTGGACCAGGACGCGAGCCTGTCCGCCGTCGTCGAATTTTATGTCCGTGAACGCGTGGTCGATCTCCGTCGCGCCGATGGCGCGGGAGGCGCGGAAATCGAACTCATGGCCGTCCACGCCACGCACTTCTTTCGGCAGGAGCCGGTCCGGCGTAACCTCCAGAAAGGATCCCGCGGGGACTTCCAACTTCCATTCATTGAGCGGTGACGGGCCAGCCAGCAGGTAGGGGTGCGGACAAACCCCATACGGTGCCGTGGTGCTGCCGAGGTTCTCAGCTGAGACCGTACTGTGGAGCCCGTCTTCCCCGAGCCGGTATTCGACGACGATACGCAACTCATGCGGGTATCCCGCCGTCCGCGCAGGCGAGCAGGAGAGCTTTACGGATGCGTCGTCGTGTGACTCCAGCGCCCAGTCGAGCGGGAACACCAGTCCGTGCAGGGCACAGCCGCGGTCGGCTTCGTTGACCGGCACCTCGTAGTCTGCACCATCAAACGAGTACCGGCCGTCGGCGATCCGATTGGGCCACGGGGCAGCGATAACGCCGCGGTAATCCGGGATGAGAGCACCTTCCGGGAACGGGACAATCAAGTCCCGCTTCCCGTGGCGAAGCTCCCGTAGGGCGCCCGCCCGCGCAGTAACTGCGGCGGTGTACTCCCCTGCCCGGATCCTGTACTCGGTCGCAGTCCCCCGGCCAGTTTGTCGTAGGCGGTCAGTCATCGGGTCGCTCCTTTTAGAGGGAGGCTGTCGATGGCTGCCCGCTGCACCGCCAGGCCCGCGCTGTACCGGTCGAGGTAGGCGCTGAACCCGGCTGCGTCGTCGGGACGGGGGTCCGTCGTCTCGAATTCGGCGCTGCCGAAGACGGATGTGCGGAGGAAGTGGTCGAGGTCGCCCGAGGGGTCGGTGACGAAGGCTGAGAGTACGGCTATCCCCCAAGCCCCGCCTTCGGAAGCGGATTCAGCCACTGAAACGGGCGCGTCCAGCGCACCGGCCAGGAAGCGTTGGGCGATGCCAGCCGTTCGGAACACGCCTCCATGGGCGAACATCCGGTCGACGGTGACATTTTCGCTGGCGAGAACCCGCATCCCGAGAGCAAGTGTGGCGAACACTCCATAGACCTGCGCACGCATGAAATTCGCGAGCGTGAAGTCGCTGTCAGGGGCGCGGACAACGAGGGGACGCCCCTGGCTGAGGCCCGCGATGGGTTCGCCCGCAAGGTGGTTGTACGCAAGAAGCCCGCCGGCATCCGCCTCTCCATCCAGGGCCTCATGCAGGAGCGCACTGAACGCGGCGTCCGTGTCCACGGGAACACCTGCCGCCGCAGCAAAGCGGGTGAAAAGCTGAACCCACGCTGCAAGTTCACTGGCGCCGTTGTTGCAGTGGACCATCGCCACCGGGGCACCCGCAGGTGTGGTGACGAGGTCTAGTTCGTGGTGCAGCCCTGCGAGGGGGCGCTCGAGCACCACCATCGCAAAGATGCTGGTCCCGGCGCTGACATTGCCCGTTCGCGGCGCTACCGAACAGGTGGCAACCATGCCCGTACCGGCGTCGCCCTCGGGCGGACAGAACACTGCGCCCGCCTGCAGCGCCCCTGTCGGGTCGAGCAGTGCGGCACCCGCGTCCGTCAGCAGCCCTGCGTTGGTACCCGCAACCAGGGCCTCAGGCAGCAGCCGCCCAACCTCCAGGCCGGGCGCGGTCCGCGCCACGAGCGTGTCGTAGCGTTTCAGCAGTTCCGCGTCATAGGTGTTGGTGGCCGAATCGATGGGGAACATGCCCGAAGCATCACCGATTCCAATGACTTTCCGGCCGGTAAGACGCCAATGCACGTAGCCGGCCAGGGTGGTCATGAAGTCGATTTGGGAAAGGTGCGGTTCCTGGTCAATAACAGCCTGGTGCAGGTGGGCTATGGACCATCGCAGGGGAATGTTTGTCTCAAAAAGCGTGGTGAGCTCCTGCGCTGCCGGTCCGGTATTCGTGTTCCGCCACGTCCGGAAAGGCACGAGCAGTTCACCGTCAGCGCCGAAGGCGAGATAACCGTGCATCATTGCCGAGATGCCGATCGACGCCAGGGCCCCGGGCCGCACGCCGTGCCTGCGCTCCGCGTCGTCCAGTAGACCCGCGTAGGCCGCCTGCAGACCGGACCACACCTCCTCAAGGGAGTAGGTCCACAAGCCATCCTCTAAGGCGTTCTCCCAGGTGAAACTTCCGAGGGCAAGTACTGTTCGGGGATCATCGCCAATCAGGCAAGCCTTGATGCGGGTGGAGCCAAGCTCGATCCCCAAACGGCCACGTCCGGAACGGATGACTTCGGCCGCGGTATCGGCACCGGGAGTACTCACAGAAGGTCCTTCGTTTTGTTAGCGCTAACAAGATGTGTCCAACTTACTCGATCCGGAAACTGGCGTCTAGAGGCAACCCGAACTGAAGCTCCACTCCCCAGCGGCCAAAACTCTTCCAACGGCCGTTCGCCAGTTCATTGCCGGACTCCGCCGTCGTCCCCAGCCAATCTTAAGGTTCACCCCGCAGAGTTAGCTGCGGAACTTCGGCCAACCGCTATTTGGCCGGAGTTTCGCCAATTTCCAGGCCGGGCACCGTTCAAGCCAGCAACCGCCCAGCGCCTACTCCCGTGAGACAACGCACCGGCGGGACCTTCCCGGAGTCTCGCAGCTCCACCCGATACCGGTGCCCTCGTCGTTTCCTATACCCGGCCCGGCGCGGATGCTGCTGGGCCTTCGTCTCCACCTGTGAGCGTTCGTGTGACAGGAGTGCGCGATGTTCTTCTGTCAGGATGGCTGGATGTGTGGAGTACGAGTACCGGCCGCGAGCCTGCCGGCTGAGGGGTGTGCCGGGTCGTCCGGAAGGGTGCGGCAGCGGTGAGGGTGGATGGGCTGGCCAGGGATGCGCAGTTAGTCCGGAAGGGTTTGGCGGTTCCCGGCCCGGGGTTGGAGATCAGTGTTCCCGTTCCGTCCGAGCGGCTGCAGAACCTGGTGGAGCTGGCCAGGACCGTGTGCGGGCAGCCGGTGACAGCGATCAACATCATCACCGAGGACCTGCAGTATCAGGTCGCTGCGGCCGGGATGGAGCCGTATCTGTGCTCGCGGGAGGATTCCATGTGCGCTGTCGGGTTCCTGAACGGTGAATCAACGATCGTGGAGGACGCCTCCCTCGATCCCCGATACAGCGGCAACCCGTTCGTCGATGGCCGGCGTGGCGCCGTCAGGCTTTACGCATCCGTGCCGCTGGTCGCCGATGACGGTTTTGTGCTCGGCACGCTTTGCGCGGGCGCACGGGAACCCGGCAAGCTCAGTGACCGGCAGCGGCGGGGCCTGGAGATCCTGGCCGCCGAAGTCGTGGAGGCATTGGCCTTAGAACAACGGGCACACCAGCTGGCCGGTGCGCTGGCGGAAGCGCAGCGCAGCAATGCCCTGTTGGCCGAATTCGCCGGGCGGGTCAGCCATGACCTGCGCAATCCTCTGACGTCCATCCTCGGATACGTCGAACTGGGCCAGATGGAGGCAGAAAACTCCCCCCACTCCCAGATCGGACAGTACCTGGACGTCGTGGCCAGTTCCGGTCAGCGGATGCTGACCATGGTGGAGGATGTTCTGGCCTACGCCACCATCGGCGGAGAAGTCCGGCTCGCAGAGCTTTCCCTGGCCAACCTGGTCCGGGACGTTCTCCAGGACCTACAGGCAAGCATTGAGGCCCGCGGCGCCTCGGTGAACTGTGATGATCTGAGCTTCACCGGCGACCCCGTGCAGATGCGGCTCCTGCTGCAAAACCTGATCCATAACGCCGTCGCATACAGCCGGCCGGGAGTTCCCCCGGTCATCCGCGTCACGGGCCGCAGGGCCGGGGACGGGACCACCCTTCGGGTGATCGACAACGGCAAAGGCATCAGCGCCGAAGACCGCGAACGGGTCCTGGACCCGCTGGTCCGCCTGCAGCGCGAGGATGACCCGCCCGGAACAGGGCTGGGACTGGCGACCTGCGCACGGATCGCCGCCGCGACGGGAGGGCGGCTGGAGATCGGCCCGGCGCCGGAGGCCGGCACCATGGTGACCATCCACCTCGGTGAGCGCAGCTGAGGCGGCACCCCCGCTGACACCGGCCTGCCCATCCCCCAACCGCGCCGAACCATCATGCGCAGCCGGTGGCGGATCAAGGCCGGCACAAGAGCTGCCCAAGATTGGCTATCGCCCTTCCCTCCCGCCCTTCAGGGTTCCTAGAGTTTCCACGTACGCAACAACGACGGCGTCAAGGGGGACGTATGAGTTCAGGTGCGATACGGACGGGAGCGGGGAATACACCCGTCCCCGCTCCACCGAGGAAGGCGCTGGCAACGCCATGCCCGGTTCCGCAGGTCACCGTCCGACCGGGACGGGAACACGAAGTGCGGCGGCTGATCCGCGACCTCGCCGCACTTGCCGCCAACCGTCCAGCAGGCTTTTCCTGACATTCAGCATGCTCGCGGCGCAGTACCTCCGGGCGCAGTGGAAAGTCGCGCACCGGTACGGCGACGCAGCTCTTTCCTGAAGCCAGCCAGCTTTACAGAACGTCGGTTATCGGCGTTAGATTTTGGAACCCGGACGGGGTAAGCCTGTGTTGAATCGACTTCATATGGGCCCCGAATCTGGAGGTGTTGCCGTCTCAACATTCCGGAATGGTTCGTCGCGGAATTAGGGGCGGCACAGTGAAGGTTCGCGAAGGTTTGGAATCCGAGTGCAGGCGCCGCGACTCAGGAGAGCTCCATGCGAGCCAGGCTTCCAAGGAGCCCCGTGAGACACCCGACCGGCCGGTTCTAATACGTGATCCCTTCTGACAGAAATGCTGCCCAAGTAGACGTCCAACCAGCGGACGGTGCTCAAGGCCTTTTGCCGCTGTGGTGCCAGTGGAAAGCGGTGTTAATGAACATGGCGGTGACTGCGAGCCCTAGAAGGATGAACGAGGTTGTGCTTGATATAAGCCACGGCGCACCAGGCCATTTGGGAAACATTGCCCCAAGGCCAGCCGCGAAGGCAGCAAGTAGCATAATCACGTAGCCGCCGAACAGGATGCCGCGGATCCAGTTACCGAACTTCTTCACCAGCCGGCTAACACTCTCACCAGTCAGCGAAAGCACGGCAGTCCCAGCGAGCGAGAGGCCGCCGGCAACCCCTCCCAGAGTAGCGATGTTCGTAAGTCCGGCCCTCGTGTCATCAGGCTGTAGGCCGGTGAATAAGAAGCCCGCCCAAACGGAAACTCCTACAGCAACTAGGAGTGCGCTGACCAGCGCAATCCACAGGCTACGAGTTTCGGGTTTGACGGTTTCGTCTGTCATGGTCCCCTATGGCTTCCGGAGTTCGAGGAGCGGCTTGGCGTCCGCCACGAATCCCTTCATGATGGCACCCAAGGCTGACGACGAATTGATCGACAGGCCCTGGTCCTCGATCTGCACCTGAGTTTTGCGCGTCATCCTATGGCGCAACATGTCGATCTCGCCAGGCCTTCGCCCAGGCCCTTCCAGCACTACGCTAGCTTTCCTCAGGCTATCCACATGCTGTCCGAAAGTTTCACCAAACCACTCCAAAGTCTTCTTCGTATCTTGGTCGTGATGGCTAGGGTTTCGCTTCTTGATGTGGCGGATCTTGATCTCCAGCTCGAACTCTCCCTCGTAGTTGGCGTTACCACCAAGCAGGGTCCTCAAACCGCTTGTATCGCCTGCGGGAACACTCACACCGAGGGTTGCACTCCGGAGACCGCGGGCAGAACTGAGCGCGTTCCGGGTGCTCGCGTCGATGACGGGTGATGCATCCCAGTGGAAATTGTGCTGCGGCAGGAGGTCTTCGTCCCTCATCGTGCGGTCTAGCCAGCCGCATATGTACTGAGCGCGGATCGCTGACTGGTTCTCCTGCAGAACTGCAACCAAATTGCCCACAGGCAGGAACCAAACGAATGTGTTGTCCACCGGCACATGCTCGTCGTCTGTAGACATTGGCTTCTGGTCGCCGCTGGTCCGGTGCCGCTGGCTTGGCACGTGGTCCTTGTCAGTCGAAAGTACCAGTGCATAAACGGCGCCGTCATAACTGCCCGGAAAGTTCTCGCCAAGTAGCTCCTTGACCAGTACATCCGCGACGGCGTCAGGTTGCATGGCAAAGACCTTGCCAGTGATCTCCTTCTCAAGGACTCGATGCGTGATCGGATCACCATAGATCTGCTTGATGAAGGCATACCAGTTCTGCTCGTCGACTGCGTTCCCCGAGCCTGCACTGACAAGGCGCCAGTATTGGATAGTCCGTTGAATCCGTTTCTTATTACCCTTAGCCACGCGCTTTTGCCCCAGTTATCTGCGCCCGAGGGCGACTGTCTAGTTGGTATCGATCTCTATCTCATAATTTTCCGATGGGCTTGCAAAATCGTTACTTGCCACGCAAGCTTCGCCCGCCCAGCCGACGCAACCGCGCACAAGGTTCCCACGCTGATTTTGCGGCCTGCCGAGGAAAAACTTCACGAGCAGCGGCGGGCCGACCTATGTCCGCAGCTTCACGGGAAAGTCTGTGAAGTGTTGCATCGAGTGGTACTTACACCCCGAAGCCTCCCGCGTAGCGGCACTCTGGCGCGCTTGGGAACACCTGCGTCTCGACCCTGGGAGGGTATGGGCGGCGTCTGTTGGCGCGACCATGCAGACCACCACATGCGAGTCCTCCTTGACCCTCATGGGCCGTTTCTCCAACTGGACATAAAAGGTGGACCGCCAGCCCGATTTTTTGAGCCAAAGGTGGCTCTTGCATGCTGATCCCCGATGTCCGCAACCTCGCCCGCGCGAGGATTTCCGGACAAGGCACAGCGTAGAGGGTGGCGCAGTACAGCTAGCGCCGCCGGAACAAATCCATCGCTGCTCGGCCGACTTCAACAAAGGTTTGCCCGACAAATCCGACGCCACCAACAAGAGCCGCGGCAAAAATCTTGGCTGACCCGGCAAGGGTTACGCTGAGAAGCTTGGTCGTTACAGCCATTACTTGCCCGACGTCGCGCGTGAACTCAGCTAGGACGAGTGCAAGAGCTGGGATAGGCGCCATGAGGAGCCGTTCCCAGTCGACGGTCAGAGACTTCCACCAAGAGGGTTGCTCTGCACCGCCCTCCGGTTCGAGCTTGCCCATAAACCGCGTCCAGCTAATTCCCTGTGCATCACGGAAGGTTGCCCGCAGTGCAACGGGATCGGGATAAACCTTCATAGCCGTAACCAGCGAATCAGATTTTCCAGGCCGTAGCGGGCCAAGCTTGAAGGGTTCGTCCAGCAACTGTCCGTCCCCAAGGTCGACTATCTCAACGACGGCATTCTCCACGATCTGATTTGTGGCGTTTTTGTAGAAGATCTCGTAATAGCCCGCATCCTCTTCCATCCAAAAAGCTACGTTGTTTGCTTGGCTTTGCAGTTGGATTCTCTCAGCGGCTATGTCTCGTCCGCGTTCAAGTCGATAGGCTCGGGCTGCGTAAATGGCTGCTGCCACGGCGGCCACGACTGCACACCAAGTTGGTACGTCTCCCCAGTCCTGACTCAACCAAGTGGCGTCATCTGGTTGCGGCGGGATAGTTTGATTGATCTTTTCTCCCTTGCAACGGACTGTTCCAGCCAAGTAGGGTGCCGGCGCCGGTAAACAAGTGAGCATTGGGGGAACGATCCTAAGTCCTGGGAGTTTGCTGACGGGCAGTGCAGCACATGACGGCCCAACAATATCGTCCAGCAAGTCGAAACCCTCCCCGGCGCCCCTTGCTGAGTCGCTTCCAGTTACGGACGCAAGGGGTTTAGTTCTCCGTCGCCTTCCATCTGCCCCTTACTATCTTCCCGAAGAGCCTAATGTTATTTTCTGGTACGGAAACGCCTCGGCCGATCAGGTGCTGGGTGTCACCCAGCAGTCATTTGTGCCGTTCGTGAGCTTGACAGTTTCGCGGCTGGACCCCCCACGAAACGCCACTACTCCCCAGTGTCAATGGCCATTAGATTCTGCCCACGGGCGGCCAGTTGATGTGCCCGCTTGTGGCCAGTAAAACTGCCCGGTGATGGCCAACAGATCTGCCCACTGATTGGTTTCGGCGGGGTTGGCCATCGTTTGGGTTGGTCAGTTTAGTCGGGGTTCGTCGAACCCCGCCGGGTGAAGGTTGGAGCTGATCGCGACGGACCGCTTTTCATAGGCTGCGTCGACGACCCGGTAGAGGCCTTCGGCGGCGTCCGTGGCCACCGGTAAGAGGCCGATGTCATCAATTACCACGAGCTCCGCGCGCAGGATCCGGGAGACCGCCCGGGTGACGCTGTCATCGGTGCGGTGGGCCCGGATGAGGACGCCGAGGTCTTCGAGCCGGAACCAGGCGACGCGCATCCCGGCTTCGACGGCCTGCTGGCCGAGGGCTTCGAGGAAGAAGGTCTTTCCGGTGCCGGAGGGCCCGCAGATGACCAGGTTCTCCCTGCGGGTGATCCATTCCAGGGTCCGCAGCGCCTGCTGTGTCGGTGCCGGGATGGAGGACGCTGCCGGGTCCCAGGCATCGAAGGTTTTCCCGGTCGGGAAGCCAGCTGCTTTGCGGCGGGAGGCGAGCATGGACCGGGCCCGGCCCGCGGCCTCTTCGGTGAAGAGGGCTTTGATGATCTCGACCGGTTCCCAGCGCTGCGCGCGGGCGGTCGCGATCAGGTCCGGGGCCAGCGCCCGCGCGTGGGGCATTTTCAGGGACCGCATCAGAGCTTCCAGGTCCGCCGGCAGCGGCGGGGCCGCGGTGTTGGTGGTGGTGACGGGGCTCATCGGGCATCCTCCCTCGCGGTGTCCAGGGCCCGGTTGCCGATCGCGGCCCAAGCACCGGTTCCCTGGGTCAGCGAAGTCGACTCGTTGGCGGCGTGCGTGGTGGTGCGGCGGATGTTGGCGTTCAGGATCGAGGCCAGGTCCGGGTGCGCGAAGCGGCCATGCAGGGCGGCGTCGCCCAGGGCGCGGTCGACCTGGTCGGTGCCGGCGATTTTGGCCAGCGTGACGGCCTCGGCCATTTTCACGTTCATCCGTGCTGTCCCGGCCGCTGCGGCTTCCAGCAGCCAGGACCGGGCCCCTTCGCCGATCGCCAGGAACGCGGCCTCGTCCGCGCTGCGGGCCCTGACCTCATAATCGCCCGGGAGCTTTGCCCTGGCTCCGGGAAAGTGCTCATCGTTGATGGCGGGGCTGCCGGGCCGTGCCCGGTCGTGCCGGGCGACCTCGACCGGACCGGCGGCGCCGTGGTGGACGATGATGACCTGCTCGCCGGGTCCGGTGCCGTGGGTGCGCACGAACACCCGGGCCCCGAGCAAATGCGCAGGAACCGAGTACTGGGCGTTTTCGAAAGTGACCATCGGGGTGTTCTCCGGAACGGTGCGGGCCAGCCCGAACGCGACCGTGTGGGCAGTATCCGGGATCCGGTGCAACCTGGAGACTTCCTCGGCGAGCACCGCCGCGGGCTTGCGCCGCGTCACCCGGTGCTCACGGTCATTCACCTCCTCCATGAACGCCTGGCAGGCGGCCTCGAGTTCCGCGAATGAGGCGTACTCGCCGCGGAGGTTCGTGTCCTTGGGGACGAGGTCGGCCTTGGCGAGTTTCACCGAGGCTTCAACCCCGCCCTTGGTGGCCGGGTCTGCCGGCTGGCAGGTCAGCACGGTGATCCCGTAGTGCCGGGCGAAGTCCAGGGTCTGCTGATTCCGGACCGGGACCCCGGCAACATGGGCCGTGGTCACCGTCTTTTCGTTATCGGTCAGCACATAAGTCGGTGCGCCGCCGAGGATCCGGAAGCACCGGTCCAGGGCCGCGAAGACGCTCGGCGCGGTCCTGTCCCTGAGCGGGATCACGATCCGGAAGCGGGAAAACGCCAGCCAGGCCACGAACAGGATCGTCTTCACCCCGCCGATCCGGGGCCCATCGCCGAAGTCGTACTGCAGCCACATGCCCGGCTCGGTGATCCAGGGCCGGTGAACGCGAGTATGGCCCAGCCGCCACGCTGCTTTGACCTGCGCGATCGCCCGTCGAGTGGACCGTTCCGAACCCTCGTAGCCCAGGGCGAGGAGCTTCTCGTGAGCCCTATCGGCACGGATTCGGCCCTTGGAAGTCTCGATCCATTCCTCAATCTTGGGCAGGAACGCGTCCGTGACCCGGCCCCGGGCCGCTGGTTCCCCGATCGGTCGGCCCGCGTCCCTGGCCTGAACGTGTTTGGCAACGGTGTGGTGCGAGCAGCCCGTGAGCTCCGCGGTGGCGCGCAACGATCCGGTCAGATCGTAGGCAGCAAGAATTTCCATGATTTCTCCGTCAGACTTCATACAGGGCCTCTTCCTGGTTCGCTTTTGGTGCGCTTAGACACCGTCATCAAACCCCAGGGAGAGGCCCCCACCGCCTAAGACGCGGTCGGTTCAGTAAGGAAGTGGGCAGATCTCATGGCCACCGGCGGGCAGTTCCACTGGCCGCCAGCGGGCACTTTCGTGGCCGCCTATGGGCAGTTTTTCATGGCCGCTAACAC
>NZ_JBFTHJ010000011.1:0-136254 GCF_056394175.1 Pseudarthrobacter sp. 10T415
CCGCCGGATGCCACAGGGTCGGAGCGGGCGTTCGTTGAGATGTCCACGACGGCGGAGCTCGCCGGAGTCCTGACGCTTAGCCCGGGCGCGGCGGCAGCATTCATCAGCCAGTCCCGGAAAATCTGTGCGATGCCGGCGGTCGCGGCTGCGCTGGCTGCTGGATCAATGTCGTGGCGGCACGCGGTGATCGTMGCCGACGAAACCGACTGCCTCGCCCCCGAGAATGCTGAGGCGCTGGTAGCGCATTTCTTCGACCCGGACGCCCCGAACCCGGCCCGCGGGTCTGCGCCGGGTGACCTGGTGCCGCACCTGTTCCGCCGGAAAGTCCGGACCTGGCGCGAACGCACCTACCCCGCCTCAGTCCAGGAACGGCACGTCAGGTGTGTGGCGGAGCGGCGGATGGAATACCGCCCCGACGCCGACGGGATGGCCTCGATCACCCTGATCCTGCCCGGGGACACCGCCTGCGCCATCTGGAACAAAACCACAGCAATCGCCCGCGGCCTCCAAGGCCCCGGCGAAACCCGCACCCTTACCCAGTTGCGGCCGGACGTCGCCGCCGCGCTCCTGCTCGGCGCCCAGGCCGGTGGCGATGCGACTAGCCGCACCGACGATGGCCAAGAGCCCGGCGACGTAACCGCTACCCACGGGGTTCCCTGGGCCGGTGAGACCGGAACCAGCACCGGCACCGGCGCTGGCCCCTACGCCGTTGACCTCAGCAACATCCCAGCTCCGAAAGCTATCGTCCTGGTCACCGTGCCGATCTTCACCATGCTGGGCCGCACGGACGAACCGGCAGACCTCGACGGGTACGGGCCCATCCCGGCAGCCATGGCCCGCAAACTCGTCGCCGACGGGGCGACCTCGTTCTACCGGGTCCTCGTCGACCCCCGTACCGGCGCACCGCTCGAGATCGGCCGGACCAGCTACCGGTTGTCGGAAGCGATGAAACGCTGGATCAGGATGCGCGACGGGCACTGCACCTTTCCCGGCTGCACCAACCCCAGCACGGACAACGACACCGACCACCTCACCGCCTGGCAGCACCACGGCACAACAGGAGTCAGCAACCTGGCACAGCTCTGCCCCAAACATCACCGGCTCAAACACAACAGCAGTTGGAGCCCCACACCCGCCACCGCGACCGAACCACCCGGCTGGACCTCACCCACCGGCCGGCACTACCCAGCACAACACCCCGACCCCCAACCACCCCACTGGCCACCCCGACTCCTGGAAGGAGACTTTGGAGGGAAATCCGACGCGCCGCCACCAGTCACCCCCCGGGCAGACTTGCCGCCTGTAAGCCGTTCGGTACCAACCAACCCGCCCATTCCGACTGCCTGCCGGGACCAACCCCCGATGTCGCTCGAGGATCAGATCCTCTCCGGCAATGTCGTGTTCCCGGAATTCCTCATGGACGGCTTGCCGGGCGATGACGAACCACCTGCGGAGGAGGCCTTTGACGCAGCGGATCAGTATCCCGACGATCCCGCCTGGGACGACTTTTGCGCAACACACGGCTTATCGGACAGTCCCGTCGTCACGACCGCCGGAACGTGGAGGTCATAACCAGCGCGTAGGCCGGACGTTTACCGTTCGCGCCGGCAGTGGATGCGTCGCTGGCGTCGGACAGGGAAGCTATCCGGAGTTCGGTGACATGAAGTAGCGCCTCGCCGGAGACCGGCACGTCCTGGGAACCGGCGGTAGGCGGGCTGGCGTGCGTCAGGCTGATGCTGTGACGTGTCCAGCCGGCACCGGCGCGGCGCTCCACCCGCAGGACACCGTCGTGCCAGGTGCACCGCGTCGGGGTACCCGGTGATGCTCCGGTGCTGTCCACGTAATACCAGAACACGTCACTGTGGTCCGGATCCAGTGTGAACATCCCATGGCCCTCGAAATGGGACCCGTCGGCTTCCACGTGCCGATAGCTCTGCACCACGGCGAATCCCCCTGCCGCCCTGCGGTACGTCACTTCGGCATCAACAGTCCGCGCCGGCCCCCAGGGACCCGAGGCGAATTCAGTGGTCCCCCGCCAGGACCCGAGAAGGCCCGCCAGTGCAGGATGAATGCCTCCCGGCAGCCCAGGGCGCGGCAGATCGTGGTCGCCATCATGGCCAGGCGGGCGTACCTCCATGCCTTCCACCCTTCACCACATGGCGGATTCAGATGGCATCATCGTAGTCCGGCAGCGTTCACCCGGCGAGGGTCAGCAACCGCCGCCCACGTCCATGGCTCAGAGCCCGAAGGTCTCGGTTTCGTCGAACGGTCCCACCACTGTGACGGTGCGGGGCGCGGCGGCCAGTTCGGCGGCCAGTTCCTGCACCTGTTCGGCGGTGACGGACTTGATAAGCCGCAGGGTCTCGTCGATGTCCTGGTATTCGCCGGACACCAGTTCGGCCCGGCCCAGGCGTGACATCCGGGAGCCGGTATCTTCCAGGGCCAGCACGATCCCGCCGCACAGCTGCCCCACTGCCTTGCGCAGTTCGTCCTCGGAGATGCCGTGCTCGGCGAGTTTGTCCAGCTCGATACCCAGCAGTTCAAGGACTTGCCGCACCTTGGAGGGCGTGCAGCCTGCATACATGCCAAAGTAGCCGGCGTCTGCGTAGGACGACGCAAAGGAGTAGGTCGAATACACCAGGCCGCGCTTTTCCCGGATCTCCTGGAACAGCCGGGAGGACATGCCGCCGCCGAGGACGGCATTGAGGACACTCATGACGTAGCGGCGCTCGTCCGTGGCAACAATGGTGGGGCAGCCCATGATGATGTTGGCCTGCTCAACGGCACGCTTCACCACCTGGAGTCCGGCGGTTCCGGTGATCAGGGCCCGCTCGGTGGACCGGCGATCGACCGGCGACGCGTTCGCCTCAAGCGACCAGCCTGCAGACTCAAGGGCATCCACCACGAGGCCGCAGACGACGTCGTGCTCCAGCCCGCCGGCAGCTGTGATGACCAGTTCGTCGGGACGGTAGTAGCGCCGGTAGTGCTCCCAGACGGAATCGCGGGCAACGGCGCGGATGGCGTCCGGGGTTCCGCCGATGGGGCGGCCCAGGGGGTGGCTGCCCAGAACGGAAGCAACGAAGTGCTCGTGGGCAACATCCGTGGGGTCGTCGCTGTCCATGGCGATTTCCTCAAGGATGACGTCCCGTTCCTGCTCCATCTCGTCCGGATCGAGGACGGCGCCCGTGATCATGTCGGCAATGACATCGATGGCCATGGGCAGGTCCGTGTCCAGGACGCGGGCGAAGTAGCAGGTGCTTTCCTTTGCCGTCGCGGCGTTTGATTCGCCGCCCACCTCGTCAAAGGCCGAGGCGATCTCCAGGGCGGTGCGCCGTTTGGTGCCCTTGAAGAGCAGGTGCTCCAGGAAGTGGGTGGAGCCGTGTTGTCCGTGGGCCTCGTCGCGGGACCCCACGCCTACCCAGAAACCGATGGTGGCCGACCTTTGGCCGGGCATCGCTTCGGTCAGAACCCGCACGCCGCCGGGCAGCACTGACCGGCGGACTTCGGAGCCGCCGTCGGAGCCGTGGACCAGGGTGTCGCCGAGGTGGTTCTGCTCAAGGGGCAGGGGTACAACAGTCATTGAGGCCTTTCAGGTGGTGCAGCCGGATCTGGCTGTCATCGTAACAGCGGCGGGGCCGGTGGATCATCCCACCGGCCCCGCCGTTTCATACTGGTGTTCCTGTCAGGGAACGGTTAGATCTCGACGCCTTCAGCAGGCTCCGTGGCGTGGGCGCGTTCGGCGCCTTCTGCGCCTTCTTCCTCGGCCACAACCGGGGAGAGCGACAGCTTTCCACGGTCGTCGATCTTGGTGATTTCCACCTGGACCTTCTGGCCCACGGAAACCACGTCATCAACGTTGTCCACGCGCTTGCCGTTGGCCAGCTTGCGGAGCTCGGAGATGTGCAGGAGGCCGTCCTTGCCCGGGGTCAGCGATACGAAGGCACCGAAGGTGGTGGTCTTGACGACCGTACCCAGGTAGCGCTCGCCGATTTCCGGAACCTGCGGGTTCGCGATGGCGTTGATGGCGGAGCGTGCTGCGTCAGCAGACGGACCGTTGGTGGCGCCAATGTAGACGGTGCCGTCGTCCTCGATGGAGATGTCGGCGCCGGTGTCTTCCTGGATCTGGTTGATCATCTTGCCCTTGGGGCCGATGACCTCGCCGATCTTGTCCACGGGGATCTTCACGGCGATGACGCGCGGCGCGAACTCGGAGAGCTCGTCCGGGGTGTCGATGGCCGAGTTGAGGACCTCGAGGATGTGGAGGCGGGCTTCGCGGGCCTGCTTCAGTGCCGCTGCCAGGACGGAGGCGGGGATGCCGTCGAGCTTGGTGTCCAGCTGGATGGCCGTGACGAACTCGGAGGTACCTGCAACCTTGAAATCCATGTCGCCGAAGGCGTCTTCGGCGCCGAGGATGTCGGTCAGCGCGGCGTAGCGCGTCTGGCCGTCAACCTGGTCGGATACCAGGCCCATGGCGATACCGGCGACGGCTGCCTTCAGGGGCACACCGGCGTTCAGCATGGACAGGGTGGAGGCGCAGACGGAACCCATCGACGTCGAACCGTTGGAGCTGAGGGCTTCAGACACCTGGCGGATGGCGTAGGGGAATTCCTCGCGGGACGGCAGTACGGGCACCAGGGCGCGTTCTGCCAGGGCACCGTGGCCGATTTCGCGGCGCTTGGGCGAACCCACGCGGCCGGTTTCACCGGTGGAGTACGGCGGGAAGTTGTAGTTGTGCATGTAGCGCTTGCGCGTGACGGGCGACAGCGAGTCGATCTGCTGTTCCATCTTGAGCATGTTCAGCGTGGTGACACCCATGATCTGGGTTTCACCGCGTTCGAAGATGGCCGAACCGTGCACGCGGGGCAGGACCTCAACCTCGGCGGTGAGCTGGCGGATGTCCGTCAGGCCGCGGCCGTCGATGCGGATCTGGTCCTTCAGGATGCGCTGGCGCACAACCTGCTTGGTGACCGAGCGGAACGCTGCGGACAGTTCCTTTTCGCGGCCTTCGAACTGGCCGGCCAGGGAGGCAACGGTCTCGTCCTTCAAGGCGTCAGAAGCAACGTCGCGCTCCTGCTTGTCGGCGATCTGGAAGACAGCGGCCAGCTTGTCGGCAGCAGCTGCTTCAACAGCGGAGTACACGTCGTCCTGGTAGTCCAGGAAGACCGGGAACTCGACCGTGGGCTTCGCGGCGCGGCCGGCGAGGTCGGCCTGCGCGTCGCAGAGTGCCTTGATGAACGGCTTGGCAGCCTCGAGGCCCTCGGAGACAACCTCTTCGGTGGGGGCGGTGGCGCCCTGTTCCTTGATGAGGTTCCAGGAGTTGTCGGTTGCTTCGGCTTCCACCATCATGATGGCGACGTCGTCACCGGCGACACGGCCGGCAACAACCATGTTGAAGACGGAGTTTTCCAGCTGGGAGTGCTTGGGGAAAGCAACCCACTGTGAACCGTGCTCGTCGGCGACCAGGGCAACGCGGACGCCGCCGATGGGGCCGGAGAACGGCAGGCCCGAAAGCTGCGTGGACATGGAGGAGGCGTTGATGGCCACCACGTCGTAGAGCTCGTCGGGGTTGATGGCCAGGACGGTCACCACGATCTGGACTTCGTTGCGCAGGCCCTTGATGAAGGCGGGGCGCAGCGGACGGTCCATGAGGCGGCAGGCCAGAATGGCTTCAGTGGAGGGGCGGCCTTCGCGGCGGAAGAACGAGCCCGGGATGCGGCCGGCAGCGTACATGCGCTCTTCGACGTCAACCGTCAGGGGGAAGAAGTCGAAGCCTTCGCGCGGGTGCTTGCCTGCGGTGGTGGCGGAAAGCAGCGCAGTGTCTTCGTCGATGTACACCATGGCTGCGCCGGCTGCCTGCTTGGCGAGGCGGCCGGTTTCGAAGCGGATTACACGCTTGCCGAAGCGGCCATTGTCAATGACGGCTTCTGAGAACTGGATTTCGGGACCCTCCATAGAGAGTCACCTCCGTTTCTGTTTTACGGAAGTCCAGCCACATCAACCCAGGCCAGCATATGTCGACTGACCCTGCACCCGGTCGTCGATCGAGACCCACGGGCCGGGGCAGCCATTCGATGCTGCCGTTCCCGGGGATCACTACCGAGGACCGCGAATGCGTGATGCGGTTGATCCTCCTGTTTAGTTTTTTAGGTGGAGCGGGGCGGCCCGATCCCGAATGGGACAGGGCCGCCCGAAAGTCCGACTAGCGGCGCAGGCCGAGGCGCTCGATGAGCGCACGGTAGCGGTTGATGTCAGTCTTCTTCAGGTAGCCAAGCATGCGCTTGCGACGACCGACCATGCCCAGCAGACCGCGCTGGGTGTGGTAATCGTGCTTGTGCTCCTTCATGTGCTCAGTCAGATCCTTGATCCGCTGGGTCAGGACTGCAACCTGGACCTCGGGCGAACCGGTGTCGCCTTCGCCGGTTGCGTATTCCTTGATGATTGACTGCTTTACAGCGGCGTCAAGTGCCACAATAACTCCTTGGAAATGTGCCGTGAGGGCCCGGATCAGTAATTCACTGCCGGGTCTGCCGCTGCGGCCAACCGGTCAAACCGGGTGCGGCCGTACGCAGCAGGACCCAGCCGCCACGGACTGCAGCCGGATCCATCGTCCAGTTTACCGGCCGCGGCCCAATGTTGTCGAAACAGGGCCGGCGGCGGCCCGGCGCCCGGTCAGCGCCGGAATGGGTCAGGCGGCGAGCCTGTCCCTGATGGCGGCCATGCCGTGCAGGACTTCCGCGAAACTGGTGCTGAGCGGGGACAGCCCCACCCGGAGCCCGCGGGACGCCCGGAAGTCCGGGATCACGTCCCCGTCCCACAGGGCCTCGACCGTGGCCTTGGTGAAGTCAGCGTGGTCCACAGTGATGTGGCTGCCGCGCTGCGCCGGATCACGCGGCGATGCCAGCTCGGCGCCGAGCGGCGCCAGCAGGGCCTCGAAGATGTCGACGGCGAACGCCGTAAGTTTCTCAGACTTGGCCCGGATGGCTGCCATCGACGCTTCTTCAATGAGGTCGAGGGTGCCCCGCATGGCCAGCATGCCGAAGACAGCAGGCGTTCCGCTCAGGAAGCCGCGGATGCCCGGCGCAGGTTCATACCCGGCAGCCATCTCGAAGGCATCCTTGCGGCCCATCCACCCCCAAATGGGCTGGTTGAGTGATGGCAGGTGGCGCTCTTTGACGTAGGCGAAGGCCGGCGACCCCGGACCGCCATTGAGGTATTTGTACGTGCAGCCGGCGGCGAAGTCCACGCCGGCACTATCCAGGGCGATCTCCACCGAGCCCGCGGAATGGCAAAGATCCCACACCACCAGCGCCCCGGCGTCGTGCACTGCTTTGGTAATCGCCGGGAGGTCTGCGAGGTGCCCTGAGCGGTAGGCGATCTGGCTGAGGAGTACGACGGCGGTGCGCGGCCCGGTGGCCTGGCGCACCTGGTCAACGGTCGCCCCCGCCGCGGGGTCCGTTTCGATCCAGCGCAGGGTGAGGCCCTCTTCCAGGGCGATGCCCTCGACAAGGTACCTGTCCGTGGGGAAGTTTCCGGTGTCGAGGACGAGCTCGTTCCGGTCCGGGTCATCCACCGCTGCCAGGGCGGCACGGATCAGCTTGTAGAGGACCACGGTGGTGGAGTCGGCAATGATGGTCTGGCCCGGGGCCGCTCCGAGGACGGCACGGCCCAGCTGGTCGCCAATGGCCTGCGGCAGGGCCAGCCATTTCTCGTCCCAGCCGCGGATGAGGCGGCCACCCCATTCGTCGCTGATGAACGCCGCGATGTCCCCGGCCGTGCGCTTCAGCGGCCTTCCCAGGGAATTGCCGTCCAGGTAGGACAGGGGCGTGTCCGTTCCGATGAACAGTTCCCGGTAATGCGCCAGCGGGTCTTCCCGGTCGAGTTCGGCGGCGCGCTCCCGGAGTCCCTCGTCCGCCGGCACTGCGGTGTGCCCGGCGCCTTGCTGGTGGATGCTCATTGTCCGATCTCCGTCCTGACAGCGAATAGTTCCGGGAAGAACGTCAGCTCCAGGGCCTTCTGCAAAAACGCCGCCCCGCTGGAGCCCCCGGTGCCCGTCTTCATCCCGATGGTGCGCTGCACCGTGCGCAGGTGGCGGAAGCGCCAGAGCTGGAAGTTGTCTTCGAGGTCCACGAGTTCTTCGCAGGCCTCGTAGGCACCCCAGTTCTCCGCCGCGTGCTCGTAGATGTACTTGAACAGCGGAACAAGTTCGGGCGTAAATTCATGGGCGCGGGTGACGTCCCGGGCGAGGACCGATGCGGGTACCTCGAAGCCCTGGCGGGAAAGGTAGGCCAGGAATTCGTCGTAGATGCTGGGAGCCGCGAGCAGTGCCTCCAGCATCGTGTGCGCTTCGGGATCGGACTCGAAGACCGGGAGCATTTTGCGGTTCTTGTTGCCGAGCACGAACTCCACCGCACGGTACTGGGCCGACTGGAACCCCGAGGAGTTCCCCAGGAACCCGCGGAACTGGGAATACTCGGTAGGCGTGAGCGTGGCGAGGACGGACCACTGCTCGGTGAGGGTCTTCTGGATGTGCTTGACGCGGGCGATGCCCTTCAGCGCCGAGCCGAGATCATCGGCCCGCAGCCACGCCGCGGCGCTGCGCAGCTCATGCAGCACCAGCTTCAGCCACAGCTCCGTGGTCTGGTGCTGGATGATGAACAGCAGCTCATCGTGGTGTTCGGGCTCGCTGACCGGCTGTTGGGCACTCAGCAGGGTGGGCAGCTGCAGGTACGAGCCGTAACTCATCCGGGAGCTGAAGTCGCGGACAATTCCCTTGTCCAGCTTGCGGGTGTTCTTCTCGACGGACACGTACAGCCTTTCGCGTGCTTCCTGGGTGGCCCTAGTGCCGTGCCAGCAGTTGGTGCGCCTGCACCACGTCCAGTTTCATCTGGTCCACCAGTGCTTCGGGACCACGGTAGGCCACCATGCCGCGCAGGCGCGCCAGGAATTCCACGATCACTGTCTGGCCGTACAGATCGAAGTCCTCCACGGCTTCCCGGGGCCGGTCGATGACGTGGGCCTCCACCTGCCGGCTGACGCCGTCGAACGTGGGGTTCGAGCCCACGGAAATGGCTGCCGGCCAGCGTTTGCCGGCCTCGTCCACCAGCCAGCCGGCGTAGATGCCGTCTGCCGGAATCAGGCCGGTGGAGTTGCTGGCGAGGTTCGCCGTGGGGAAACCGAGGGCGCGGCCGCGGGCTGCGCCGTGGACAACCTCGCCGCGCATCCGGTGCGGCCTGCCGAGCACCTCCGCTGCCGTGGCAACGTCGCCTTCCTGCAGTGCTTCGCGCACCCAGGTGGACGAGCAGCGGCGGTCCGTGCCGTCGTCGTCATGCAGCGGGTACCCCTCGGAGCCGAACTCGCTGATGACCTGCACTTCGAAGCCGAACTTCCCGCCCAGGGCCTTCATGGTTTCCAGGTCTCCGGAGTTGCCGCGGCCGAACCGGGCATCGTGACCGATGACAACGTGGCTGGCGTGCAGGCAGTCCACCAGGTACTGCTCCACGAATTCCTCCGCCGTGAGGCTGGCGAGGTCGAGTGAATACTTCACCACCAGGATGGCGTCCAGGCCCAGCTCGCCGAGGGCCTCGAGCTTGTCCTCCAGGCCCATGATCAGGCGGGGGGCGCTCTCCGGGCGGTGGATGACGGCCGGGTGCGGATCAAACGTGACGGCAACGGCCTTGGAGTGCGTCAGCCTGGCGGAGCGGATCAGTTGGGACAGGACCTGTTGGTGCCCGCGGTGAACGCCGTCAAAGTTGCCAAAGGTGACAACGGATGGGCCAAAGTCCGCCGGGACCTCGGACGGATCGTTCCAGATGTAGACCATCACCCTCGCCTTAAACTGCCTGCAGCATCAATGATCCGCGGCCATCCGGCCGCGGAATTCTTCAAGGTTACCCGCATTCAGCGGCCTGCTTTTCCCAGCGAAGGCCGCCGCCTGTACAGCCATACCAAGCCGAGGACGGGGAGTATCAGCGGGATGAAACCGTAGCCGCGGCCAAACAGGGACCAGACGGTTTCGTGCGGGAACGCCACGGAATCGTAGATGCTGAGTGAACCCACCACCAGAACGCCTACCAGCTCGACCAGGACTGCCGCCACGGAGACCTTGAACCAGGTGCTCCCCGCCTTGGCCAGCGACACCGTGGCCACGGCGTACACCAGGGCTGCGAAGGCGGACAGCAGGTAGGCCACGGGGGCGTCGGAAAACTTGGTGAGGATCTGGTACCCGGCGCGGGCTGTGGCCGAGATGGCAAAGACGGCGTACACGGCAATCAGCAGCCGGCCCGGGCCGGTATTGCGGGTGTTGCCGCCGGTACCGGTGCGCGCCGTGTTCGTGCTGCCGTGGTCTCCCGCCGTTGCGTCGGCGGACTGGGGGTGCTGGTCATTCACGTTGCGTGCTTCTTCCACTTCAGTACCAGATCTGGTTCATTCGGGCGGCCATCACCAGGGCGGTCACGCCGACGGCGGCAAGGACGAAATTGCTCCACCGGGTCCGTTCCAGGATGGACCAGTAGACGGCGGCCGGGGGCAGCAGCATGGCAGTCACCAGGTAACCCCAGAACTCCCAGGCCTCGCCGGCAATGGTTTCGCCGGCGATGACCCTGATGATGGACCCCACCAGGTAGACCACCAGGGCCACCTCCACTGCCGCGACGGACAGGATGGTGGCGTCGTCTGGTGCCTTCTTCATGATGCCCGCGGCCAGGCAGATGACGGTGGAGAGGAGGCCAACGGCCAGGATGATCCAGAAATACGCGTCCACTCAGGCCTCCCCGCCAGCCGCGGCGGAATTGCCGTTGCCGGGTGCGAACACCAGGACCGGCTTGGCGTAGTTGCCACTGTCCGCCAGCAGGGCCACCAGGCTCCCGTCGGGAGCGAAGGCGGCTACCGGGTGGTCGGCGGTCGCGGCGCCCGGGCTTCCCGGGGCCGCACCGGCGGCAATCCGGCGGCCATAGGAAATTTCCGTGGTTTCCTCGGCGCTCAGCTCGCGGTTGGGCATGAGGGCCCGGGCGGCCTGCGACATTTCCAGCACGTCCAACTCTTCGGCGAGCTGTTCCAGCGTGCGGGCCTGGTCCAGGGAGTATGGGCCGACGTGGGTCCGGCGGAGGGCCGTGAGGTGTCCCCCCACCCCCAGGCCGTTGCCCAGGTCACGTGCGAGGGCGCGGATGTAGGTTCCCGAGGAGCACTCGACGGTGACATCGATGTCGATCACGTCGGCCCCGGTGTCGCGCCGGATGCCGTGGACTTCGAACCTGTGGATGGTGACGGGCCGGGCGGCGAGCTTGACGTCCTCACCGGAGCGCACCCGGGCGTAGGCGCGCTCGCCGTTGACCTTGATGGCGCTGACGCTGCTGGGCACCTGCTGGATGCCGCCGGTGAGCGCTGCGACGCCGTCGTGGATGGCTTGCTCCGCCACCGCAGATGTACCGGCCGAGGCAACCACGTCCCCTTCGGCGTCGTCCGTCACCGTGGACTGGCCCAGGCGGATGGTGGCCGTGTAGGTCTTGGACGTTCCCACGATGTAGGTGAGGAGGCGGGTGGCTTTGTTGATGCCGACCACCAGCACCCCCGTGGCCATGGGATCAAGCGTGCCGGCGTGGCCCACTTTCCGGGTCCCCGCGATGCGCCGCATCCGGCCAACCACATCATGGCTGGTCCATCCCTGCGGCTTGTCCACTATCACCAGTCCAGAAAGCACGCCTACCAGTATATCGGCGCTGGTTGGGGGCACCGCGCACGCCCGGCCCGGCCCGGTGGCAGCGCTAGGATGGCTGGCATGCCTGAGCTTGCCGCCCATGTCCGCGACGTGCCCGTCAACCAGATCCGGGAAATCACCGAGGCCGCGTGGCGCACCCCCGGCGCGCTGGTGCTCAGCATCGGCGAGCCCGGGTTCGCGCTCCCCCGCCATGTCCTGGATGCCGGGATGGCCTGCCTGGACCGGGACGAGACGAACTACACGCCGAACGCGGGGCTTCCCGCCCTCAGGGAGGCGTTCGCGGCGAGGTTCCGCGAAGAACAGGGCGTCGACGTCGGCGCCGACAGGGTCTACGTGGTCTCCGGGGCCCAGCAGGGCCTGCACTTTGCCATGAGCCTGCTGCTGTCCCCCGGCGATGAGATCCTGATACCCAATCCCGGCTACCCCACCTTTGCGATGACCAGCCGGCTCCTGAGCGCTGTTCCGGTGGGCTATCCGCTGTACCCGGACCACGGCTTCCAGCCCCGCACGGCGGACATCGAGGCCCTGATCACCACCAGGACCAGGGTGCTGGTCCTGAACTCCCCCTCCAACCCCCTCGGTGCCGTCCTCAGTAAGGACTCGGTCCGGGAACTGATGGATCTCGCCCGCCGCCACGACCTGTGGGTTATTTCGGACGAATGCTACGAGGCGTTCACCTACGATGTGGAGCACGTCAGTCCGGCACGGTACGACGCCGGCACGCAGCGTGAGGCGCGTGTCTTCACCTCCCTGACACTGTCCAAGACGTATGGCCTGACGGGGCTTCGGATTGGCGCCCTGGTCTGCCCGCCCGGGCTGCAGCAGCAGATGGACAACGTCATGGAATCGATCGTGTCCTGCGTCGCCGCGCCCTCCCAGTACGCGGCGCTTGCGGCGCTCACCGGGCCGCAGGACTATGTGCAGCACGCCCACCGGCACTACCGGAACAACAGGGACGCCGCCTCCGCAGTCCTGGACGGCAAGAACATCCCGTACCTGCGGGCGCAGGGTGCGTTCTACCTGTGGGCGGACATGTCCCACGTCAGCGGCGGGGACGTCCGGCAATGGGCCCGCCGGTTCCTGGCCGATTCCGGTGTTGCGCTGGCACCCGGCACAGCGTTCGGTTCCATCGGCGAAGGCTGGGTCAGGATAGCGCTCTGCGGCAGGCAGCAGGATCTGATGGAAGGTCTGTCCAGGCTCCCGGCGCGTGCGGCTGACGGCACGACGGCCGGCTAGCGGCCCGCTCCGGAAAGGGCCTTGTCCAGCCAGGACCGCAGCGCATCGGCGGGAGCGGCCCCCGCCTGGCGCGCAGCAACGTTGCCGTCCACCAGGACCATCAGCGTGGGGATGGCCTGCACGTCGAACCTGCGCGACAGCGCCGGCGACTTGTCCACGTCCACCTTCACGAGCTTGATCGCGCCCGGCCGTTCCCGTGCGAGCTTGTCCAGGGCAGGGCTGACCATGCGGCACGGGCCGCACCATTCGGCCCAGAAGTCCACGAGTACGGGCACCGGTGACGCTTCGGCGACACTGCCGAAATCGGCATCGCCCGCGTCCACGATCCAGGGCAGACCGGCCTTGCAGCTGCCGCAGCGGGGCCTGCCGGCAGCCTGCGCCGGAATCCGGTTGGTCTTGCCGCATGCGGGACAGGCCATGAGTGTGGTTTCCACGTCAGTACTCCGTCCGTTCCTTGTTGGCGCCCCACGCCTTGAAGGGGGCATCCGACGCCGGGAGGTCACCACGGGTTACAGGCATGAGGTCCGTGCGGGACCCGTCGAAGTACTCGTAGAACAGGGCGTCGTCGAAGCCGGCCGCGGCCGCGCCGTGGCGGTCTGCTGCGAAGAAGACGCGGTCGATCCTGGCCCAGAGGGCGGACGCGAGGCACAGCGGGCACGGCTCGCAGCTCGCGTAGAGGACCGCGCCCTGCAGGTTGAAGTTCGCCGTTCCGGCAGCTGCGGCACGGATGGCCACTACTTCGGCGTGGGCGGTGGGGTCGTTGTCGCGGGTGACCCGGTTGACGCCTTCGAAGACCTGCCCGCCCGCGGTCACCACCACTGCGCCGAAGGGGCCGCCGCCGCGGTCCACGTTTTCCGTTGCCAGGCCCACGGCCTGCTGAAGGTAGCGGGAAGGGCTGTTCTGCTCAGGCGCCGTGGTCATAGCTAGATCCTAGCCATGTGGCCGGCTGTTGGGGGGACGCAGATGGGGTCGGTTTTAGGGGGAAAGTACCGATGACATCCTGGCGCTGCAGGCATATCCTTGCCCGCGGGGGTCTGCATTTTTTGCCTCTTGGGAGGCTTCCTATCCGGCCCGCTAAGGGCACGCACCCGGAGTACCCACAATGAAGAAAAAGATCACCATTATTGGTTTGGTGGCGGCTGTGGTGGCTTTTGCCCCAGCCAGCCCGTCGACAGCGTCGGATAAGGGCCATGACGACGCTAAATCGGAAGAAGTTGCCACCGGCCTTGCCACGCCGTTGCACCTGGCCCTCGGGACAGCGAAATCCGTCTACGTGAGCCAGGACTTTGCCGGCAAGCTGAGCCGCGTCAACCGGGACGGCACCGTCGAAGATGTCTACACCAGTCCCAAGCCCGGGTGGGACGTAGCAGGGGTGGACACCCGCGGGGCCACAACGTTCTTCCTGGAAAGCACAGGTGCCGGGCTGGGCACGCCGGAGAACCTTGAGGGCTACCTGAAGGCCATCAGCCCGAACGGGGATGTCAGGACCATCGCAAACTTCGCCGACTACGAGCGGGAAAACAACCCCGACGGCGACCAGGAGTACGGCTTCGGCGACGATGTCAGTGACGCGTGCCTGCAGCAGTGGCCCAAGGAGTCCCCGGCTCCTGCCCGCTATACGGGTACGGTCGATTCGCATCCCTACGCGCTGGCTGTCCAGGGCAATACCGCCTACGTGGCTGACGCCGGGATGAACGCCATCCTCACCGTCAACCTGCGGTCGGGCGAGATTTCCACCCTGGCCGTCCTGCCGCCGCGGCCGGCGGTCATTCCTGAAACAGCTGCCCGTCCGGAGGCGGAGGGCGGGCTCGGCGTGCCGGCCTGCGTCGCGGGACACGAGTACGCCTTCGAGCCGGTTCCCACCGATGTGGAGATTGGCCAGGATGGCTGGCTGTACGTGACGTCGCTGCCCGGCGGTCCGGAAAGCCCGGCCCTTGGGGACCGCGGTGCGATCTTCCGGATCAACCCGTGGAACGGCAGGGCGAAGGTGTGGGCGGACGAAATCCTCAGCCCCACCGGCTTGGCCATTGCGGACAACGGTGACGTCTATGTGGCTTCGCTGTTCGGCGGGAAGATCCTGAAGTTCAGCGGTTGGAAGGGCGAGCGTTCGGAGTTCCTCACGGTCAACCAGCCGGCCGATGTTGAGATCCAGGGGCGGACCCTGTACGCCACCACGGACGTGCTGCCGGCAATGCTGGGACCTGAACCCCCTGCCGGTCCCCCGCCGGCGACCGGGAAGCTCATCAAGGCCAGCATCCGCTAAGCAGGCATCAGGGTTCCTGAAAGCGCAGCAGGCCCGGACTGACGCTGGTTGTCAGTACGGGCCTGCTGCTGCGGTCACGCCTTACTTGGTGCTGTCCGCGTCCTTGTTGGCGTCTTCATCGATGTCGTCGTCGCCGGCGAGGTCAAGGTCCTCTTCGTCGAAGTCGTCTTCGTCGATGTCAACATCCTCGGGAGCATCGCTCTTGTAGGGATCAGCTTCGCCTGCGTGCTTGGCGGTGGCAGCCAGCGCGGCCACCTCGGCGTCGCGCTTCTTGGCTTCCCGCAGCAGTTCCTCCAGGTTGGAAGCCACCACGGGGATCTGGTCGGCGACAAACTCCAGGGTCGGCGTCAGCCGGACGGTGATGTTGCGGCCGACTTCCTGGCGCAGAACGCCCTTGGCCTTCTCCAGCCCCTTGGCAGCGTCGGCCTGGGCGGTCTCGTCACCGAAGACCGTGTAGTACACCGTGGCGTGCTGCAGGTCGTTCGTCACGCGGGCATCGGTCACGGTGACGCCCTCAAGCCGCGGATCCTTGACCCTGCGGCCAAGAGCCTCAGCAACAACAACCTTAATCCGCTGCGCCAACTTGGCAGCACGTGCCGGATCAGCCATTACAACCTCCTGAAAAATTTGGGACGTACGACGGCGGCACTAGGCCGGCGTCGAGCGTTTCAGTTATGTGCCACGCACCAAAGGCGAGTCTACGACGGACGCCGCTGGGATTTTCCCGGCGGCCCGGGAGTGGCATCCAAGGAGCTGGCCGAGGGCCCCGACCCGAGCTTGCGAGGGTGGGGAAGGCCAGTTCCGCTGCCGAAGCTGGGCGGCCGACGTCGTAAGACGTTGGCCGCCCAGCGAAGGGGCGGGGCCGCCGGGAAAATCCCAGCGGCCCCACCTGTGTCGCAACGAACCTTAGACGCGCGGCTTTTCGCGCATCTCGAAGGTCTCGATGATGTCACCTTCGGTGATGTCGTTGTACGAGCCAAGACCGATACCACATTCGAAGTCCGTGCGGACCTCGGTGGCGTCGTCCTTGAAGCGCTTGAGCGTCTCGATGGTGAGGTTGTCGCCGATGATCTTGCCGTCGCGGCTGATCCGTGCCTTGGTGTTGCGGCGGATGATGCCGGAGCGGACGATCGAGCCGGCGATGTTTCCGAACTTGGAGGAGCGGAACACTTCGCGGACCTCGGCGGTGCCAAGCTGGAATTCTTCGTATTCCGGCTTGAGCATGCCCTTGAGCGCTGCTTCGATGTCATCGATTGCTGCGTAGATGACGGAGTAGAAGCGCATGTCGACGCCTTCGCGGTCTGCCAGGTCGGCAACCCGCTCGGCGGGCTTGACGTTGAAGCCGATGATGACGGCGCTGTCCACTGTTGCCAGGTTGACGTCGTTCTGCGTGATGGCACCCACACCGCGGTGGATGACGCGCAGCTGCACGCCTTCGCCGACGTCGATCTTGAGCAGGGCGTCTTCGAGGGCTTCCACGGCACCGGACACGTCACCCTTGAGGATGAGGTTGAGGGTGTCGATCTTGCCGTCGGCCACTGCCTGGTCGAAGTCTTCGAGGCTGATGCGCTTGCGGCGCTTGGCGAGCTGGGCGTTGCGGTCAGCTGCTTCACGCTTTTCGGCGATCTGGCGGGCGGTCCGCTCGTCGGAGGTCACCAGGAAGGTGTCACCGGCGCGCGGCACGTTCGACAGGCCGAGGACCTGGACGGGGCGGGACGGCAGTGCCACGTCGAGTGCTTCGCCGTCTTCGTCGAACATGGCGCGGACGCGGCCGTGGGCCGTGCCTGCCACGATCGTGTCGCCGACTGCCAGCGTTCCGGACTGCACCAGGACGGTGGCAACCGCGCCGCGGCCCTTGTCCAGGTTGGCTTCGATCGCGATACCGCGGGCGGCCTTGTCCGGGTTGGCCCGGAGGTCCAGTGCGGCGTCTGCGGTCAGCAGCACAGCGTCGATCAGTTCGTTGATGTTGAGGTTCTGGCGGGCAGAGACCTCAACGAACATGGTGTCGCCACCGTATTCTTCGGGAACCAGGCCGTACTCGGTCAGCTGGCCCTTGACCTTGTCAGGATTGGCGCCTTCCTTGTCGATCTTGTTCACTGCCACGACGATCGGCACGTTGGCCGCCTGGGCGTGGTTGAGTGCTTCAACGGTCTGCGGCATGACACCGTCATCGGCTGCCACCACGAGGATGGCGATGTCGGTGACCTTCGCACCACGGGCACGCATGGCGGTGAACGCCTCGTGGCCCGGGGTGTCGATGAAGGTGATGTCGCGCTCGACGCCTTCGTGTTCGTGGCTGATCTGGTAGGCACCGATGTGCTGGGTGATGCCACCGTGTTCGCCGGCCACGACATCCGAGTTGCGGATGGCGTCCAGGAGCCGCGTCTTACCGTGGTCAACGTGGCCCATGACCGTAACCACGGGGGCACGCGGTTCGAGTTCTTCGTCGCCTTCGGCCTCAAGCTCGGCCTCGACGTCGATATCGAACGTGGAGAGCAGTTCGCGCTCTTCGTCCTCGGGGGAAACGACCTGGAGCTTGTAGCCCAGTTCTTCGCCGAGCAGCGCGAAGGTGTCTTCGTCCAGCGACTGGGTGGCAGTGGCCATTTCACCGAGGTGGAACAGCACGGTCACCAGTGCGGCGGGGTTCGCCTCGATCTTGTCGGCGAAGTCCGTGATGGACGAGCCACGGCGCAGGCGGATCACAGTGGTGCCATCGCCGCGGGGTACGCTCACGCCACCCAGCGACGGTGCGCTCATCTGCTCAAGTTCCTGGCGCTTTGCGCGCTTCGACTTGCGCTGCTTGCCGCGGCCTGCGCCGCCCTTACCGAAGGCACCCTGGGTACCGCCGCGACCGCGGCCGCCCTTGCCAAAGCCACCGCCGGCGGGAGCACCGCCGCCGCCACCGGGACCACCGGTGCCGGGTGCGCCGGGGCGTCCCGGACCGCGTCCGCCGGCGCCCGGACGTCCTGCACCGGCGGGTGCGGGACGCTCAGTGCGGTTGGGCATCATGCCCGGAGTGGGACGGGGACCACCGGGACGCGGTGCGCCGGGGCGGGGGCCACCGGCGCCTGCTGCGGGACGGGGCCCACCTGCACCGGCAGCGGGACGCGGACCACCGGGGCGGGGGCCACCGGCGCCTGCCGCCGGACGGGGACCGCCGGGGCGTTCTCCGTCGTTGCGGCCGGGACGGGGCATGCCCTGGGAAGTTGCGAAGGGGTTGTTGCCCGGGCGGGGTGCACGGTCGCCGTCGCCGCCACGGCCGCGGGGCATGCCCTGCGAGGTGGCGAACGGGTTGTTGCCCGGACGGGGGCCGCCGGGACGGGGTGCCGAGGAACCCTGTGAGGAGCCGCCCTGGCGGGGTGCCGGGGCGGGGGTCTCAGCCTTGGGGCCGGGACGCGCGCCGGGCTTGGCGCCCGTGGACGGCGCCGCGGGTGCCGCAGCCGACGCCTGGGGTGCCGCCGGAGCGGAAGCTGCCGGAGCTGCCGGAGCAGCGGGGGCTGGTGCCTCGACCTTGGGGGCCGGAGCCTTGGGCGCGGCGGGGCCGGGAGCCGGAGCTGCCGGGCGTGATTCTGCCGCGGGGGCGGGTGCCTTGGGGGCGGCAGGTGCCGCAGCCTTGTTGGCGGCGTCGGGGAAGGCGTTACGCAGCTTCCGTACGACGGGGGCCTCAATGGTGGAAGAGGCGGAGCGAACGAATTCGCCCAGTTCCTGCAGTTTTGTTACTGCATCTTTGGAAGTGATACCGAGCTCTTTGGCGAGCTCATGTACGCGGACCTTGGCCACATTTCTCCTGTCTCGGTCCGCACCGAGCCAGGTACGAACCGTCTACTTCTTACTGCGGGCCCTGGCCGCGGATGGTGCGGAAGGGCCCATTGCAGAGCGCAACAAAGTTGTCATCGTTACGCACTCATCGCTGGGAACTCATCGGGTTTCCATCAGACTTCTGACCCGCTTTCAGGTTGGACGGTTGGTGCTGCAGCCACCGGGGCGCCTGCGGCGGTCGGGCCTGGCTTGATCCGGCGTTCGACGTCGGCGGTTTCGGTCGCGCCCCGCAGGGCCCGCCCGAATGCCCGCCGTTTGAGCGCCAGGGCAAGGCACGATTCGCTGGGATGCAGCCATGCACCCCGGCCAGCCATCCGGCGTCGTTCATCCACCAGGACAGCGGACGAACCGCTGTCCCCGGCGACGAGCCGGAGTAACTCAGTCTGCGGACCTTTCTTCCGGCAGCCGATGCAGGTACGTTCCGGCCGATTTCCGCTGGTAGGTGTTGCTGCCACGGTGATCGTCCTGACGTTCATATCTGCCGGCCCCCGCAGGTCCTGTGCCGCTGTTGCGGAACGGGCACGCGAAGGCGCACTACTGCCGGCCGTTAGGCGCGGACCTATCTATTCTAGCCCCTTCGGGCCGTTCTACCCGAACCCGTGGCCTGCCACGGTGTGGCAGACCACCTGGGACGGGGCGCTGAAAGTGCTTCAGTTTTCCTTCGGCGCAGCGGCGTCGGAAACGATGTCGATACGCCAACCGGTCAGCTTGGCGGCGAGGCGGGCGTTTTGGCCTTCCTTGCCGATCGCCAGGGACAGCTGGTAGTCGGGGACCACCACCCGCGCGGAGCGGGTGGCTTCATCGGTGATGGTGACGGAATTCACGCGCGACGGCGAGAGGGCGCTGGCGATGAACGTCGCCGGGTTCTCGCTGAAGTCCACGATGTCGATCTTTTCGTCGTTGAGCTCCGTCATGACGGCGCGGACGCGGGAACCCATCTCACCGATGCAGGCGCCCTTGGCGTTGATGCCGGATGCGTTGGCCTTTACGGCGATCTTGGTCCGGTGCCCTGCTTCGCGGGCCAGCGCCACGATCTCCACTGAGTGGTCCGCGATTTCCGGGACCTCCAGTTCGAACAGCTTGCGGACGAGGCCCGGGTGGGAGCGGGACAGCGTGACGGAGGGACCCTTGGTGCCGCGGTGGACGTCGATGACGAGGGCACGGAGCCTGTTGCCGTGAACGTACTTCTCCCCCGGCACCTGCTCGGGCGGCGGCAGCAGCGCTTCCAGAGAACCGAGGTTCACCTGGATCATGTGCGGGTTGTTGCCCTGCTGGATGGTGCCGGACACCAGCTCGCCTTCGCGGCCCTTGAACTCGCCCAGCACGTTGTCATCCTCAACGTCGCGCAGGCGCTGCAGGATGATCTGGCGGGCGGTGCTGGCAGCGATGCGGCCGAAGCCCGCCGGGGTGTCTTCGAATTCGCCGATCGGGGCGCCGTCGTCGTCAATCTCAACAGCCCAGATGGTGACGTGGCCGCTCTTGCGGTCAAGCTCAGCGCGGGCTTTTTCGAAGGCGCCGGGCGACTTGTGATAGGCCACCAGCAGCGCCTGCTCGATGGTGGGAATCAGGAGGTCCAGCGGAATTTCACGCTCACGCTCCAAAAGTCTCAGTGCGCTCATGTCAATATCCATCAGGCCTCCTCGGAAGGTCCATTGTGTTCTGGTTCCAGGCCATCTTCCGAAAGGTGGCTGAATTCGATCTCGACTTTTCCGTTGCGGATCCTGTCGAAAGGAAGTTTTACGGGATCGCCCTGCTTGGGCTTCATGCCCTTCTTGACGGCGATTTCGGGCACGAGGGTGACTCCCCCGTCATCCACCGACTGGATGCGTCCGGTGATGTTCTCACCCTGGATGACCTTGACGCTGGCAATCCGGCCCTTGGCGCGGTGCCAGTGGCGCGGTTCCGTCAGGGGACGTCCGACGCCGGGCGACGAGACTTCGAGGTCGTACGGGCGGGTGTCGGCGCCGGGGTCGTTATCCAGGACATCCGAGAGCACCTTCGAGATGTCAGCGATGACATCGAGGCTGACGCCGCCGGTTTCGTCCTGCGGCAGGTCCACCACGACGTGGAGCACCCGGTGGGAGCCGGCAACGTTGATGGCGATGTCCTCGAGGTACAGCCGGTTGGCCAGGACGGACGGTTCAAGGAGGGCCCGGAGCCGGTCGGCTTCCGGGTTGTGGGCCGGGGCGGAATCAGCCTTCCCCGGTGCGGTGTGGTCTGATGAAGCCTGGGCTTCTGCATTGCTCACGATGCCGGCCGCCTCCCTTATAGATGATGTGGTGTGTACTAGCGTAGCCATTTTACCGGTCCAGTGGTGCACCGGGATCCCCCTCCGCCGTGACACCATGGTCTGTTGTGGAAGACGACAGCCAGGATAGAAAACCGCGGATGCGCTACGCCCGGTACGCCGTCATTTCGCTGGCAGCCCTGCTGGTCCTCAGCCTCGGATTTGCCGTCATTCCGGGCGAGCAGCCCGCTCCAGCCCCGCCGACGTTCACCGATCAGGCCCGTGCCGCTGCCCTGGAAGACGCCCTCGCACTGCGGGCCGCAGGGCTGGACCTTGCCGCCACGGCGGCAGGTGGCACCGCTGCTGGGCATCCCACGCAGGCGGTTGTGACGTTGCTGACTCTCCAGGCCCGCGCCTTCCTCCCTGCGGGTTCGCCGGCTTCACCGTCGGACAGTCCGTCCGCGCCGCCCGCCCCGGCCGCGACATCCGACCCGACGGCGTCAGCGTCCCCGGCGCCTGCTGCCGCTCCCAGTGAAGTGGAGCTGGCCAAGGCCCTGGCCGCCAGCGGTTCCCGGCGGCTCAAGGATGCCCAGGAGGCCGACGGCGGAATGGCGCGCCTGCTCGCGGGCGCAGGGACCGCACAGCTGCTGGCCGCCCGGCAACTGGCCGAAGCCGCCGGCGAGCCCGGCGCAGTCACGGGGGCTGCCACGGACCAGGCGGACGCGACCGCAGGTTCCGGCCCGCTGGTTGGCTCCGCCCCCACTGCATCGCCGGCGGATTGCCCGTTCCCGGCGCCCGACACCACCACTGCGCCCCTGGGCTCCACGCCGGGAGGAGGCCCGCCCGCAGGCGGCAGCCTGTCCGCGGAGAGTGCGGCCGGAAATACTCCCGGGGCGGGAACCGCCGGGGCCGCGCTGGCGTCCGTCCTGCAGGCTCAGCAGAAGGCGGCCTACGGCTACCAGGCAGCCATACCGCGCCTCGCCGCGGAAGATGCCGGGCCGGCGTCGGAATTCCTCCGGCAGCACCGGGCCGCCGCGGAGGAATCTGAAAACCGCCTCCGGCTGGCGTGCCAGCTGCCCCGGCCGCAACCGGCGGGATACGCCCTGGACGCAGATTTCCTCAGCGCGCCGGCCACCGGTCTGGGCACGCTCGAGGCAGCTGCCTTGCCCGTTTACGCCGACCTGGTTGCCTTGACCGAGGGAACGGACCGGGCATGGGCCCTCTCGCTGCTTGAATCCGCTGTTACCCGGACCGCCCATTGGGGCGCCGACCCGGGCCCGGTGCCGGGCATCGTCCTGGATACCGCCATGTTGCCCGCGCTGCCGGCCGGCGGTTAGCCCGCCCTGCAGACACTAGGCTGATGCCGATGACTCCAGCAACGAGCGTGCCCATCCCGTCCGAACTCGACGCCAGGTACCGGCGCAGCAGTTCCGGGCGGGCGTGGCTTGCCTCGCTGCCCGGCCTGATTGCCGGCCGGATGGAACAGTGGAACCTGGCGTCCGGCCTCCTTCCGGGCGCCCTGCCTTGGAGTGGCCATGGCGCTGTGGTGGTGCCTGTGCTGAGGGAGGACGGCACGCCGGCCGCCCTCAAGGTTGCCTACCCCCATGACGAAGCCCTCGGCGAGCCCCACGCCCTGGCCCTGTGGGCCGGTCGCGGTGCCGTGGGTCTGCTGGAGCGGGATGGTCAAACGTGCTCCATGCTCCTGGAACGGCTGGAGGCGGGCGCCTCCCTCAACGACGTGCCGCTGGACGAGGCGGCAGCAGTGTGGGGGGGGCTGGTCCGGCAGCTCAGCCTGGTGCCCGACGCCCGGCCGGAGTGGAGCGCCTTCGGACACATCGCGGCCCGCGCCGAGCAGTGGAGCGATGAATTTCCCGCGGACTGGGACCAGCTGGGCCGGCCCTTTCCGCGGTGGCTGCTCGAGGCTGCCCTGGAGGTCTGCCAGACCCGCGGTGCCGTGGGCCGCCGCTCCGCCCGTGATGTCATGGTCCATGCGGACCTGCACTTCCTGAACATCCTGGCCCGTCCTGACCCCGGGCGGCCCGGAAACGCCCAGCCCTCCGGACGGTACGTTGCGATCGATCCACAGCCGCTGATCGGCGAGGCCGAGTTCGCCGTGGCTCCGCTGCTGTGGAATCGGCTGTACGACCTGCCGGAGGAAGGTCCGGAGGCGGCGCTGCGGCGCCGTTGTGCGGACTTCAGTACCGCTGCAGGACTGGACCCGGAGATAGCGCGGCAGTGGGCGGTCGCCCGGGAGGTGGCGAATGCCCTCTGGTACGCGGCCGAACCGCACCATCAGGGCGATCTTGCCCGGTCGCTCTGGGTGGCCAGTACGCTGGCGGGACGGACGCTTCCCGGGCTGCCGCCGGCCCGTTCGCTGCCTGAACCGGGGCAGGACAGTGGGTCCGGAACGCGCCGCTGAGCGGCCGGTTCCCTCACCGGATTGCAGGCCAGCCGCTAGTGCGCCCGCACGGCCCCGAGGGCGGACCTGACAGCGTCCACTGCAATTTCAATGTCGTCGGCACCGGTCCGCCAGTTACTGACGGAGACGCGAAGGATGTCACGGTCCTGCCACCGGGAGCCGGACATCCACACCCTGCCGTCCGCGATAATACGGGCGGTCACGGCCCGGGTGGTGTCGTCGTCGCCGAAAGCCAGGCTGACCTGGGTGTACTGCACATCGTTGAGTACTTCCACCCCGTCGATGCCGCGCAGCCCGGCAGCGATCCGTGCGGCTGCACGGGCCAGCCCGTTGACCTGTGCGGCAACGCCGTCCCTGCCCAGGCTCCTGAGCGCCGCCCACACCGGGACGCCCCGGGCCCGCCGGGACAGTTCCGGCACTTTCTCGAACGGGTCACCCGGCCCCTCGGCGTCATGCACCAGATAGCTCGCATGCAGCCCCATGGCTGCACGCGGGGCCGGCGCGTCACGGACTATGGCGATGCCGCAGTCGTAGGGGACGTTCAGGGTCTTGTGGGCATCGGTCCCCCACGAATCGGCGCCGTCGAATCCATCCGTCAGGTGGCGGAGTTCCGGCGACGCCGCGGCCCACAGTCCGAAGGCACCGTCGATGTGCACCCAGGCGCCGTGTTTCCTGGCAACCCTGATGGCTTCGGAGAAGGGGTCGAATGCACCGGAATGAAGGTTCCCGGCCTGCAGGCAGACGAGCGCCGGGCCGCTGCCGGCTCCCAGTGCCGCGTCCAGGGCGGCAGGAACCATCCGCCCCTGGCCGTCGGCCTCGACTACGGCCGGTTGGCCCAGCCCCAAGTAGCGCAGTCCCAGGTCCACGGTGTCGTGCCGCTCACGGCCCACGAAGCAGCGGATCCGCGGCGCGCCCGCCAGGCCGTCTCGGTCCAGGTCCCAGCCGGCGTCGGCAAGGAGCCGCCACCGGCCGGCGGCCATGCCGGTGAAGTTTGCCATCGTGGCCCCGGTGACGAACCCGACGTCGGACGCCGCCGGCAATCCCAGCAGGTCCAAAAGCCAGGTCCCGGCGGCTTCCTCGATGGCGGCCATGGCCGGGGTGGCGTAGCGCAGCCCGGCGTTCTGGTCCCAGGCGCTGACCAGCCAATCCGCGGCCAGCGCCGCGGGCAGGGTTCCGCCGATGACCCAGCCAAAGAAACGGCCGGAGGGCATGGCCATGAGGCCGGGCTCGGCAGCCCGCGCCAGCAAGTCCACCACGCCATCCGCAGGGAGGCCCTGGTCCGGGAGGCTTCCGCCAAACACGTCCGTGAGGTCATGCGCCTCGACGGCCGGGCCCACATGCCTGCCGGGAAGGCTGTCCAGCCAGGCCGTGGCGTGCCTTGCCGCCGCTTCCAGGGCTGGCCCGTAGGCGTCGTCGCCGTGTGACATACCTGCATGCTACGCGCTGACCCGGGCGGCGACGAGGGGTGCCACCGCGGGGTCCGGACCATGCCGGGGCAGGGCCGGTCAGGCGAAGTTTTCCTGCCACACGTCAAACCCGAGTTTGACGATCAGGGCGGCCACCACCACGAGGAAAACCACCCTGACGAACCGGCTTCCCTGCTTGACCGCAGTCCGTGCGCCAAGGTAGCCGCCCGCCATGTTGGCAACTCCCAGCAGCAGCCCGAGTCCCCACAGGATCGAGCCGTGCGGCAGGAAGAACATGAGGGCACCGGCATTGGTTGCCATATTTACGATCTTGGCCTTGGCACTGGCCTCCAGGAACGCGTAGCCCATGGCCGATACCAGCGCGATGACCAGGAATGACCCGGTGCCCGGACCGATCAGGCCATCATAGAAACCGATGACCGCACCGATCAGGCAGGCCACGACGTAGTGCTTGTGGCCGTCGTGCCGCAGCGCCGTAATGTCCCCGACGTTGGGCTTGAGGGCCGTGAAAAGCGCGACGGCGACCAGCGCGGCGACGATGATCGGTTTGAAGACGCTGGCGGGCAGGTTGGCCGCCAGGATCGCGCCGCCGAAGCTCCCCGCGAGGGCAATCACCGCCATGGGCAGCGCCGTCTTCAGGTCCGGCCCCACCCTGCGGTAGTAGGTGACCGCGCTGGTGGTTGTCCCGAAGATAGAGCCCAGTTTGTTGGTTGCCAGCGCCTGCACCGGGGTGATGCCCGGGACCAGCAGCAGCGCGGGCAGCTGGATCAGCCCTCCCCCGCCCACCACCGCATCGACCCAGCCGGCACCGAAGCCAGCCAGGACGATGAGGATGAGGGTGGTCAGCTGGAGGTGCTCAAGACCAAAGTCCACGCCCGGGATCAGCTATTGCGGACGGCGTTGACCACGTAGTCAACGGCCTTGTCCACCGCGACGTTCTCGGCTTCTCCGGTGCGGCGGTCCTTGATCTCCACGACGCCGTCCACCAGCCCGCGGCCGACGGCCAGGATGGTGGGCACGCCCAACAGTTCGGCGTCACCGAACTTCACGCCCGGGGACACCTTGAAGCGGTCGTCGTAGATGACGTCGAGGCCGGCGGCTTCGAGGCCCTGGGACAGCTGCTCAGCGGCGGCGAAAATGTCCTCGCCCTTGCCCACCGCGACCACGTGGACGTCTGCAGGTGCCACGGCGCGGGGCCAGGTGAGGCCCTTGGCATCGTGGTTGGCCTCGGCCAGGGCAGCCACCGCGCGGGTGACGCCGACGCCGTAGGAACCCATGGTGACCGTGACCTGCTTGCCGTTCTGGTCCAGCACCTTGAGGTCCAGGGCTGCGGCGTACTTGCGGCCGAGCTGGAAGATGTGGCCCATCTCGATGCCCCGTGCCGTTTCCAGGGGGCCGGAACCGTCCGGTGCGGGGTCGCCAGCGCGGACCTCGGTGCACTCGATGACGCCGTCCCAGGTGAAGTCGCGGCCGGCAACGAGGCCGAAGACGTGCTTGCCGGCTTCGTTGGCGCCGGTGATCCAGCTGGTGCCGCTGACAACCCGCGGATCCACCAGGTACAGCAGCTTGGTGGTTCCTTCGGAGCCCAGGAGCGGTGCGTCCAGCGACAGGCCGGGGCCCAGGTAACCCTTGACGATCAGGGGCTGCTTCTTGAGGTCCTCTTCGCCGGCCTGCTCGAGTCCGATCTCGCCGGCCATCGGCAGGAACACGCCGATGTTGGCCTCGACGCGCTTCAGGTCCACGCCGCGGTCGCCGGGAAGGCCGATGACCACCAGCTGGCGTTCACCGGTGGGCAGCGTGACGGCGAGGACAACGTTCTTCAGCGTGTCAGCGGCAGTCCAGGCGCCGCCGTCGGCCTCTGCCCGGGGCGCGATCTGGTTGGATGCGTTGACCAGGGTCTCAATGGTGGGTGTGTCCGGGGTGTCCAGGACCTGCGCGGCAGGCGCGCCCGTGAAGTCGATGTCGTCGGGCACCACGGTGGTGACGGCTTCGACGTTGGCTGCGTAGCCTGCGGCAGACCGGACGAAGGTGTCTTCGCCGATTTCCGTGGGAAACAGGAACTCCTCGCTCCGGGAGCCGCCCATGGCGCCGGCGGTGGCTGCCACGGGGACAACCTCGAGGCCGAGCCGCGCGAAGATCTTGAGGTAGGCGGACCGGTGGGCCGCGTAGCTGGCGTCCAGGCCGGCGTCGTCCACGTCGAAGGAGTAGGAATCCTTCATGATGAACTCGCGGCCGCGGAGGAGGCCTGCCCGGGGACGCGCCTCGTCGCGGTACTTGTTCTGGATCTGGTAAAGGCTCAGGGGCAGGTCCTTGTAGGAGGAATACAGGTCCTTCACGAGGAGTGTGAACATCTCCTCGTGCGTGGGGGCCAGGAGGTAGTCGGCGCCCTTGCGGTCCTGCAGCCGGAACAGCCCCTCGCCGTACTCGGTCCAGCGGTTGGTTGCCTCGTAGGGTTCACGCGGCAGCAGGGCCGGGAAGTGGACTTCCTGGGCACCGATGGCGGTCATTTCCTCACGGATGACCTGCTCCACCTTGCGGAGTACGCTCAGTCCCAGCGGCAGCCAGGTGTAGATCCCGGGAGCCGCGCGGCGGATGTAGCCGGCGCGGACCAGCAGTTTGTGGCTGGCCACCTCTGCATCGACGGGATCTTCACGCAGGGTGCGCAGGAAAAGCTGGGACATTCTAAGGACCACGGGTGGTATCCGTTTCTGGAAAAGTGCTGGATCAGCAGGGCCGGACAAATTCGTCTGCATACTAATCTACCGGCACAGCACCACTCGCCTGGAAACAGTAGAGCCACGCCCGATTGCAAAGCCCCTGGCCCCCCAATAGGGCTGGTCATTGCATCCGGGCGTGGCTCAACGCCGTTATCGCCTTATTACAGGTGAGGACTGGTGAGACCGCCCACTCCACTCAGCGCAGCTAGATCGAACCTATGTGATGGTGGGCACGTTGACAAGTAATTTCTTCCGTGGAGGGCTATTGACCGGGCGGAAAGCCGGACTTACCTTGAATTCACCAGGTGATGAATTTCGGGCCTTCAGCCCGCGACGCCTGCTCCACGCGGAGGCCGCCATGTCCCCTTCCACTCCGGGATTCGCAGGGAGCGGTCCTGTCCCGGACAGTTCCAACCCCGTGGCGGGTGCTGCAGTGTCCGTCTCCGGACTGACGGTAAGGCGGGGCCGGGACACTGTGCTCCAGAATGTTGACTTCTCCATTCCGGCCGGCCGGATCACGGGTCTGCTTGGCCCGTCCGGGAGCGGCAAAACCACCCTGATGCGCACCATCGTGGGCGTCCAGGCGGCGTCCGGTTCCGTGCAGGTGCTGGGCCGCCTCGCAGGCCATCCGATGCTGCGCCACCTGGTGGGGTATGTGACGCAATCGCCCAGTGTTTATCCGGACCTGACGGTCGAAGCCAACGTGCGGTACTTCGGCGCCATGCACCGCAAGGGCAAACCCGACGTAGCGGAGGCGATTGCCGCCGTCGGACTCGTGCCCCAGGCCCGGCAGAAGGCCGCGGACCTGTCCGGCGGCCAGCTCAGCCGCGCTTCCCTGGCCTGCGCGCTGGTGGCACGCCCCCAACTGCTGGTCCTGGACGAGCCCACCGTGGGCCTGGATCCCGTGCTGAGGGCGGACCTGTGGAACCGTTTCCGGTCCCTCGCGGAGGCCGGCACCACGCTCCTGGTCTCCAGCCACGTCATGGAGGAAGCCAGCCACTGCCACAGCCTGCTGCTGCTGCGCGGGGGCAAGCTCCTGGCGCAGCTGACGCCCTCGGAACTGGCAGAACGCGGGCGCAGCATCGACCTGGAGCAGGCGTTCCTCACCATCATCACGGAACAGGAAGACCACGACGGCGGGATCCCGGCACGCAGCGCACACTCCGCGGGATGGCACGGCAGGAGGATGCGGTAATGGATGCCTGGATGCTGTTGGCCACCACCCGCCGGGTCCTGGGGCAACTCCGCCATGACCACCGGAGCATCGCCATGATCCTGGTGGTGCCCGCCCTCCTGCTGGCGGCGGTCTATTACCTGTACGAGAACGAGTCCCTCCCGCCGGGGGCACCCCGTACGTTCGACCGCGTGGGACTGATGATGCTCGCGATCTTTCCCTTCGTGGTGATGTTCCTGGTCACGTCCATCACCATGCTCCGCGAACGCACGTCCGGCACGCTGGAACGGCTGCTCACCACGCCGGTCCACAAGGCGGACCTGCTCTTCGGCTACGGCCTGGCCTTCTCCATCATGGCCGCGCTGCAGTCCCTGGTGGCCACCGCCGTGGCCTACTGGGTCTTCGGCCTCAACATCGAAGGCCCACCAGGCCTGGTGATGCTGATAGCGGTGATCAACGCCGTCCTGGGCGTGGCACTGGGCCTGCTGTGTTCCGCCTTCGCGAGGACCGAATTCCAGGCCGTGCAGTTCATGCCGGTGGTGGTGGTCCCCCAGATCCTGCTCTGCGGCCTTTTCGTTGCGAGAGACCGGATGAACGGTGTCCTGGAAGCGATCTCCAATGTGCTGCCGCTGACGTTCTCGGTGGATGCACTCCAGGAAATCGCCTCCAACAGCGAAGCGACGGGCCAACTGTGGCAGGACACCGCAATCATGGCGGCCATAGTCCTCGGCGTCCTGCTGCTGGCCGCCCTCACCCTGCGCAGGCGCAGCGCATGACCCGCCGCTTCAGGGCATGAAGCCGCCGGCAGGGCATGGAAGGACGCCGCCGGAGCCCGGCGCGACTCCGCAGGAGCGGGTGGAACCTCTACCGGCACGGGACTCCGCGGCTCCCCTGCGGCGGGGACGCCGGGGCGGCAGCACGGCATCCCGGGAGCACATCCTGAAAACGGCACGCCGGATGTTCGCCGACCACGGATTCGAGGGAACAAGCCTCCGCCAGGTTGCGCGGGCTGCGGGAGTGGACCCCGCCATGGTGCACCACTTCTTCAGCGGCAAGGACGAACTCTTTGCCCTCTGCGTGGAACTCCCCGCGGACCCCGGGCAGGTGCTTGCCGGCGTCGCGGACACCGATCCGGGGCTACGCGGAGAGTTGCTGGTCCGCGCAGTGCTCCGCCTCTGGGAGGGCCCTGCCCAGCCCGGCCTGCTGGCCTTCCTGCGGGGAACTCTGGGGTCAAAGGCAAAGACGGCAATGCTGCGTGACGTGGTGGCACGCACCATCATCAGCAGGGCGATGGCCGGCATCCCGGGGACAGCCGATGAAGTTGCCCTCCGCGGGAGCCTGGTGGCTACGCAGATGGTTGGCCTGATGATGGTGCGGTACGTGGTCCGGCTGGAGCCGCTGGCCTCCGCTGCCTCCGAAGACGTGGTCCGGTCAGTCGCCCCGAATGTGCAGCGGTACCTGACCGGGACACTGTCCTGACCGGGGTGCGTGCGTCATGCGGGCGGGCTACTTGATGAGGGCTGCCGCAGAATCCAGGAGCGAACCTGCCTGTTCCTGGGCACCCGCACCGTCTGTTCCGCCGGATGCGACGGCGGTCAGCACCACGCCGTGGTGGACAGCCTGGGCGGTGGTCACCGACTGGACCTGGCCGTTGGGCAGCGTCGTTTCGGTGCGGAACGCGGTGGTTTCCGCTACCCCGCTGACGCCGTCGATGCGGGTGATGGCAACCGCCACCTTGACGCCCGCCACCGTCATGACCATGTTCGAGCACTTCTCCAGCTGCTCAGAGGGGTCGGAAACCTTCGCCAGAGCGGCCTGGTCCAGTCCCGACATCAGGGAAAGGGCGGTGACCATACCGGAGGAGGCGTCCGTGCTGAGGCCCATGGCAATTGCCGCTCCGTCCAGGGACGGTACCTGGCCGGAGGCCGCCAGTTCCTTGCATGCGGCCGGCTCAACCTCGATGGAGGACATCATGTCCTTGGACTGCTGCAACGTGCTGGCCAACTGGTCACTGGGGACCGGTGTCAGCCGGCGGTCTGCCGAGTCCCGCACCTCGCGGACAACTCCGGCCAGCTCCTCGCTGGTGTACACCTTGTCCGGTGTGGGGGTGGGCGAGGGAGTGGCGGTTTCCGCCGATGTTCCGGCTGACGCGGAGCTCCCCGCCGACGCAGCGTCTCCCCCGGGCGCCGAGGTGCCCCCGCAGGCTGAAACACCGGTAACCAGAACCGCAGACACCGCGAACGTACCCAGCACAGAATTCTTCAATTTTCCCCCAAGTCCAAATGCTGCCCTGCGTCGGGCCGCTAGAAGAGAACTGTAGCGAACGTGCCCACCTGGCGGAAGCCGACACGTTCATAGGTGGATCTGGCCCTGACGTTGAAGCCGTTGACGTAAAGGCTGGTCAGCGGCGCGATCTTCTGCGCCTGCTCCACGACGGCGGACATGTAGCCGGAGCTCAGCCCCTTCCCGCGGTACTGCGGATTCATCCAGACCCCCTGGACCTGGGTGACCTCGGCGGTGACGGCGCCGAGTTCGGCTTTGAAGACCACTTCCTTGGCTTCGTTCAGGTGGACCAGCGAATAGCCCTGCCGGATCAGGCCTTCGACCCGGCGGCTGTAGAACTCCCGGCCGCCCAGGAACGGCGAGTAGCCCACTTCTTCTTCGAACATGGCGGCGCAGGCGGGCAGGATGCGCTCGAAGTCTGCCAGGTCGCCCAGCCCCAATCCAGGGTTGGGTGGAACGTCGGCCAGCCCGTCGATCACCATCAGGGGCTGGTCCGGGCGGATTTCGTGGGCGCGGTGGCCCAGTTCAGCGAGTTCGGTGTGAAGGGCCAGCACCGCATCTGCGGGCCCGAAAGCGGACGCGTAGCGCCGGCCGGAGCGGTTGGCGGCTTCGGCCACGAGCGGCGCGAAGCCCGGGTCGAGCTGGATGGGGACCAGGTTGGCGCCCGCCCAGCAGGCACCTACCAGGGTGCCGTCGTCGAAAACTCCGACGATGCCGGCACCGCCGCTGGTGGGAGCGGCAGTACCGGCAGTGCGTAAATGCGCGAGGATGAATACGTTGGCCACGCGGTCCTGCTCAGCCAGGTGCCTGAGCGCGGCGGTGTCGCCGCCGTCCAGGGTGCGGACGGATATCCCCGGCGGGTCCGGCTCGTCTTTACGAGACGCTAACCACGGGGCCACCTTTGACAGCATCTTCGCCATCGGCCTCCCCCATCTCTTCCGCGATACGCATGGCCTCTTCGATCAGTGTCTCAACAATCTGGCTCTCCGGCACAGTCTTGATGACTTCACCCTTCACAAAGATCTGTCCCTTGCCGTTGCCGGAAGCCACACCGAGGTCGGCTTCGCGTGCTTCGCCCGGCCCGTTGACCACGCAGCCCATGACGGCAACGCGCAGCGGGATCTCCATGCCTTCCAGGCCGGCTGTGACCTGCTCCGCGAGCGTGTAGACGTCCACTTGCGCGCGTCCGCAGGACGGGCAGGACACGATTTCGAGCTTGCGGGGCCGCAGGTTCAGTGACTGCAGGATCTGGTTGCCCACCTTGATTTCCTCAACGGGCGGGGCCGAGAGGGAGACGCGGATGGTGTCGCCGATGCCACGGGAGAGCAGTGCGCCGAAGGCGGTGGCGGACTTGATGGTTCCCTGGAATGCCGGACCGGCCTCGGTTACGCCGAGGTGGAGGGGCCAGTCGCCCTTTTCGGCGAGCATCTCGTAGGCGGCCACCATGATCACGGGGTCGTTGTGCTTGACCGAGATCTTGAAGTCGTGGAAGCCGTGCTCTTCGAAGAGGGAGGCTTCCCAGACGGCGGATTCAACCAAGGCCTCGGGGGTGGCCTTGCCGTACTTCTTGAGGATTCCCGGTTCCAGCGAGCCGGCGTTGACGCCGATGCGGATGGAGGTTCCGTGGTCCCGGGCGGCCGCGGCAATTTCCTTGACCTGGTCATCGAACTTGCGGATGTTGCCGGGGTTGACCCGGACGGCCGCGCAGCCGGCTTCGATGGCAGCGAAGACGTACTTGGGCTGGAAGTGGATGTCCGCGATGACCGGAATCTGGGACTTGCGGGCAATGATGGGCAATGCTTCGGCATCATCGGCCGACGGGCATGCAACGCGCACAATGTCGCAGCCAGAGGCGGTCAGTTCCGCGATCTGCTGCAGTGTGGCGTTGATGTCGGTGGTGGGCGTGGTGGTCATCGACTGCACGCTGATGGGGGAATCCGAGCCGACTCCCACCGAACCGACTTTGATCTGGCGCGTCTTGCGGCGCGGGGCAAGGACGGGCGGCGGTGCTGCGGGCATTCCCAGGCTGACCGAGGTCACGTGGACTCCTAGAGGTGAAGGGGAAACGGCTTAGGCTGCGAGGCCGGCGAGCATGCCGGTCACGGGTGACCATTCGGTGACGCGGATGCCGGCAATAACCCCGGCAGCGGCGAACGGATCCTGCTTGAGGACCGAGTTGAGGGATGCTTCGTTGTCCGTCTTGAAGATCAGCAGCGCTCCGGCGCCGTCTCCATAGGGTCCGCTGGCAAGGATCACGCCGTCCTCGGCCAGGCCGCCGGTCCATTCGCGGTGGGCGGGCCGTGCCTCGTTTCGGGCTTCGGTGGAATCGGCGGCGTAAACGTACTCAACGGCAAAAACTGTCATAGCGCTACCCTATCGCTCCGCCGGCCTAGGCCAGGAAAATCACCTTCACGGCGGCCGCTATCCCGGCGGCCCACAGCATGGACGCCAGGGTGCCGATGATGAACCGCTCGGCGGCCACGGGGGTTTCCTTGAGTTCGGCGAACCGGCCCAGTCCCTTGATGGCGACGATGTACGCGATGGCAACGGGCTGGCCCGCGAGGATGGCCAGGCAGACGCCGAGTCGCTCGAGGACCCCGATGATGGCACCGCCGCGGAGGATCCGCTGGACGGGTGCGGCGGGAACGTCCGACGCCGGCTGGCCGGTATGCGCCGTCAGCTCACCGTTGACAGCCTGGCCGGTGTTGTCCGGGGCCGGGACGTCCACCGTGACGTCGGCCGCGGGATCCTCTGCAGTGTCACGTGCCTTGGTTGCTGCGTCCGCCTTGTCGTCGATCGTCCGGGCCAGCCGGAAGACGAGGGCGGTGACGGGCCAGCCGCCAAATCCTGCCGCCAGCAGTGCGGCAGCGATCCACAATGCGGTCACCGGTCTCCTTTGGTATGGGCAAGGGCGTAATCCAGGAGCATTGCTGCTGCCGGCCTGGCAGCCCATTCTTCCTGCCACCCGGAACGAAGGACGGCGCGGCTCACCGACTGCTCCGTAATTCCCAGTTCCCGGGCCACGGGCTTCTGGCTGCCATGCCTGCCCCCTCCGCCCGCTGCCCGCAGCCGGTCAACCACCCGCCACTGCGCTTCCGTCCGCTGTTGGACCAGGCGTCCTATGAGGCGCAGGACGGCCTGGGCATTGGCTGCGGCGTTCATGGCTGCACTCGCTGCATCGATTGCGGCAGTCGGTTCGGCGTTCGTTCCAGCAGTGGCTCCGTTGTTTGTGCCGGTGGGCCCTTCCCGGGAATTCCGGGGTGCGCCTTTGACACTGTCCATGGTGCCCGCCACCACCGACAACGGAACATGGCCGGCCGCGCCCTTGGCGATTTCCACTGCGGCGCGGGCCGCCACGAAGCCGCTTCCGGTCCCTTCGCGCGGGCTCCGGCCAGGCTCGAGGCGGACGTCACCGATGCCAATACCGACGTACCAGTGCCCGCTCCGCAAGGCGTGCAGGGCAATGTCCACCACGTCCCGGGCGTCGCCCACTGTGCCCTGGAGTTCGTCGCCGACGGAGCGTTCGAAGCGCGCACCGGTGAGGCTGTGCAGTTCCTCGATCAGGTGGGGCACGCGGTCAACGTCGGAGGTGCTGCCGCGCTGGTCGATGGTCAATACGTACATGCCTCAACCGTATGCGGGTGATACTCAATAATCAATCATAAACAGCTGATTATTTAATATCAGCTACATTTAGCTGATTATCAGCATTCAGCCGTTGGAAGCTACAGGACCTCTTTGATGGGTGCCGGTCAGCCGAAGAGGTTCACGGGTTTGACGATGTCGGCGTAGATCAGCAGCGCACTCATGCCCATCAGCAGGGCGGCCACCACGTACGTCACCGGGAGCAGCTTGGCGATGTCGAAGGCGCCGGGGTCCGGCTTCCCGAAGAGTTTCGCCACCTGGCGCCGTGCGCCCTCGTACAGCGCGCCGGCCACATGGCCGCCATCGAGCGGCAGCAGCGGAACCAGGTTGAAGACAGCCAGGGCGAAGTTCAGTCCGGCCAGCAGCCCCACCAGGGTGGCCACACGGGACTGCACCGGGATCTCTTCCATGGCAGCTACCTCGCCGGCTACCCGCCCCACGCCCACCACGCTGATGGGTCCGTTGGGATCGCGTGGTTCCTCGCTGAAGGCGGCCTTCGCCACGCCCACCACGCGGGCCGGGAGGTTGAAGATCACTCCTGCCACCTGCTTGATGTTCTCCCCCGCCATGGGCAGGACGGACGACGCCGGCTGCGGCACCAGTTCGGTCTGCGACCCGATGCCGAGGAAGCCCACGTCCTGGTAGCGCAGGGTGCCGGACGCGTCGGTTTCCTGCCGGCCGTCGACGCCGATGATGGGCCGGGCGGAGAGGACGGGGGTGACAGTGGTGGACACCGAAGACCCGCCGCGCTCAACCGTGATGGCCACTTCCCGGCCTGCAGAGGCCCGGATCCATTCGGTCAGCTGGTCCCAGCTGGTGACTTGCTTTCCGTCGAAGGACGTGACGGTGTCGTTGGGCTGGAGCCCGGCCGCGGCCGCCGGGGTGAGCTGGCAGTCAGCAGAATCCGGGTCCACGGTTTCGCCGGCGGCAACCTGGCATTTCGAGACATCGGAGATGGTGGTGGTTGCCGTGGCCGTGCCGAAGCCCATGAGGAGGATTGCCATGAGGAGGACGCCGAGGATCATGTTCATGGCTGGCCCGCCCAGCATGACGATGACTTTCTTCCACACCGGAAGGCGGTAGAAGACGCGTTTTTCGTCCCCGGGCCCCACTTCCTCATGCGCCATGGAGCGTGCCTCGGTGGCCAGCGTCTGGAACATCCCGGTGCTGGAGGGCCGGACGGAACCGTCCTCCTTGTTGGGCGGGTACATGCCGATCATGGACACGTAGCCGCCCAGCGGGATGGCTTTCACGCCGTATTCGGTTTCGCCCTTCCGCCTGGACCACAGGGTGGGACCGAAACCGATCATGTACTTGGTGACGCGCACCTTGAAGAGCTTGGCGGGTACCAGGTGTCCCACTTCGTGCAGCGCGATGGACGCGGCGATACCGATGGCTACGAAGACGACGCCGAGGATGAAAAGAAGAACGGGGGTCATGGAGGTGCTGCTGCTTCCCTAGAGACTGCTGACTGCTAAACGTTCGTGTGCGCGGGCCCGTGCCCAGCTCTCAGCATCCAGCACGGATTCCACCGTCAGCCGGGAGGAACCTGTGTGTTCGCTGAGGACCGCATCCACGGTGTCCACGATGTCCGTGAAGCGGATCCGCCCCGCGTGGAAGGCCGTGACGGCTTCCTCGTTGGCGGCGTTGAAGACCGCGGGGAAGGTGCTCCCCTGCTTCGCCGCGTCCTTGGCAAGGTCCACGGCGGGAAAGGCTGCTGCGTCGAGCGGCTCGAAGGTCCAGGTGGCGGCCTTGGTCCAGTCGCACGGCGTGGCCGCGTTGGGTACCCGGTCCGGCCACCCCATCCCCAGCGCGATGGGCAGCCGCATGTCCGGCGGGGAGGCCTGCGCAATGGTGGAGCCGTCCACGAACTGCACCATGGAGTGCACCACGGACTGGGGATGGACCACCACGTCGATCCGGTCCAGCGGAATGTCGAACAGCAGGTGGGCTTCGATGACTTCGAGCCCCTTGTTGACCAGGGTGGCGGAGTTGGTGGTGACCATCAGCCCCATGTCCCAGGTGGGGTGGGCGAGGGCTTCCTGTGGGGTGACCCCGTGCAGTTCTTCCCGGCTCCGGCCGCGGAAGGGCCCGCCGGAGGCGGTAAGGACCAGCTTGTCCACTTCCGCTGCGCTGCCCGAGCGCAGGCATTGGGCGATGGCGGAGTGTTCGGAGTCCACGGGAACGATCTGCCCGTCGCGCGCGGCTGCCTTCACCAGCGAGCCGCCGACGATCAGCGATTCCTTGTTGGCCAGCGCCAGTGTGGCTCCGGACTTCAGCGCGGCAAGGGTGGGTGCAAGGCCGATGGACCCGGTGATGCCGTTGAGCACCACATCCGCATTAATCTCTGCGATGCGCGTGGAGGCATCCGGTCCGGCGATGATCTCCGGGCGGTAGCCGGAGCGGCCCGCTGCGGCGGCTGCTTCGTCAATCAGCACGGCAAGCTCGCGGGCGTCCCCGGCGGCGATACCGACGGCCGCCGCACCCGTGTGGACGGCCTGCCGGGCCAGGAGCTTGAGGTTGCCGCCCCCGGCGCTCAGTGCCACGACCTCGAAACGATGCGGGGCGCCGTCGACGACGTCAATCGCCTGGGTGCCGATGGAACCGGTGGATCCGAGGATGGCGATTCTGCGTGGCTGCATGGGTTAAGTATCCCGCACCAATGCGGTCCGGTGCGCCGCGGCGTGCACGCCTTGACCCCGCCGCGGCCGGGCGTAACGTGGATTTCGTGGACTGGCTTTCCTGGTTCGATGCGGCGGACTACGAGTTCGCCCGGCAGGTGCTGCAGCGGGGAGTGGCCGCGCTGTTCTTCGTGGCGTTCCTGTCCTCGCTCAACCAGTTCCCGGCGCTGCTGGGTGAGCGCGGGCTGCTTCCGGTGCCCGACTACCTGTCCGGCTTCAGCCGGCTGCGCCGGCCCACGCTGTTCCGTTGGCGCTATTCGGACGGCCTGCTGCGGGGCGTCTGTGCAACAGGGCTGGTGGTCTCGGCCCTCCTGGTAGCCGGCATTCCGCAGCTGGGACCGCCGTGGGTGCCGCTGATCGCTTTCCTGGCCCTGTGGCTGCTGTACATGTCGATCGTGAACGTGGGACAGACCTTCTACGGCTTCGGCTGGGAGATGCTGCTGCTGGAGGCCGGCTTCACCGTGGCCTTCCTGGGTTCGGACCAGACCGATCCGCCGCGCACCATCCTGATCCTGGTGGCGTGGCTGGTGTTCCGGCTCGAATTCGGTGCGGGGATGATCAAGATCCGTGGCGGCCGCGAGTGGCGGGACCTCACTGCCCTCTACTACCACCATGAAACCCAGCCCATGCCGGGGCCGCTCAGCCGGCAGGCGCACCTGCTGCCCAAGCCGCTCCACCGGATGGAAGTGGTGGGCAACCACTTCGCCCAGCTGGTGGTGCCGTTCCTCCTGTTCGCACCCCAGCCCGTTGCCAGCGCGGCAGCGGCCGTCATCATTGCCACCCAGCTCTGGCTGGTGGCGTCCGGGAACTTCGCCTGGCTGAACTGGATCGCCATTGTGCTGGCGTTCGCCGCCGTCAGTGACCCCGTGGCGCACGCGGTCCTGCCGGTGATCCCGCTGGACTGGCACGGGGAGGCCGGCCGTGAAACGCCGCTGTGGTGGCTGGCCGTCACGCTGGCGGCCACCGCCCTGCTGCTTGCCTTGAGCTATCAGCCGCTGCGCAACCTTTTCTCGCGACGGCAGTTGATGAACGCCAGCTTCAACCGCTGGCAGCTGGTCAACGCCTATGGTGCCTTCGGAACGGTGACCCGGGAACGCGTCGAGATCGTGGTGGCCGGGACCTTCGACGATGACCCGGACGACTCCGCCGACTGGCGTGAGTACGGGTTCAAGGGCAAGCCCGGGGACCTGCGCCGGATACCGCGCCAGTGGGCACCGTACCACCTGCGGCTGGACTGGCTGATGTGGTTCCTGCCGCTGCGGACCGTGCACGAGGAATGGTTCCATGCCTTCCTCGGCAAGCTGCTGGAGGCGGACCGGACCACCCTGCGGCTGCTCCGGTATGACCCGTTCGACGGCGGGGCGCCGCGCTGGGTGCGCGTCCGCCGGTACCACTACCGGTTCGCCACCCGGGCGGAGTTCCGCGCGTCCGGGAACCGTTGGATGCGAACGTTTCTTTCCGAGCCGATCCCGCCCGTGTCATTGCGGCGCCCGCAGGGACGGCAGGGCTAGCAACGCAACTGGCCTGCCAGTTCGCAGGACGCAAGGACGCAAGGAGGCAGCGGACCGTCAGGTCTTTTGGCCGGCCCGCCGGAGGATGGATTCGGCGTGCTTGAGGATGGGCCCGTCGATCATTTTCCCGTGATACTGGAAGACGCCCGAGCCGGCCTCCGCGGCAGCGTCCAGCAGCTCTGCGGCAGCGGCGACATCGGCGTCGGACGGCGCGAAGGCTTCCCGCACCACGGCGGCCTGCGTGGGGTGGATGCAGGCTTTGGAGCTGAATCCGGACGCGACGGCGTCGGCAGCTTCGGCGGCCAGGCCGTCAGTGTCCGGGATGTTGACGAACACCGCGTCAACCGCGTGCTTCCCGAAGGCCCGGGCAGCCACCAGGACCGTTGACCGCGCGTGGAGGGCGACGGCCCGGTAGCCGCCGTCGTCCGTCCTGCTGGAGGTGCCGCCCAGGGTGGCGAGCAGGTCCTCGGCACCCCACATCAGCGCCACGACGTTGGGGGCAGCGGCAATGGCGGGAGCGTTCAGGACGCCCAGTGCCGTTTCACACAGGGCCACCACCTGGTAGCCCGCCAGCGCCTTGAGCTGGTCCGCGCTTTCGGCTTTGGCCAGCATCACCGTCCGGTAGGGCGTGTGCGCCAGGCAGTGGAGGTCTTTTTCGAACTCTTCGGTGCCCGCGGGGTTGATCCTGACAATGGTGCGGCTGGGATCAAGCTCGGGTTCCTCCCCTGCGGAACCCACCTGGGCAAGGATGGCGCCGCGGGCGCGCTGCTTGTCCGCCGGCGCCACCGCGTCCTCGAGGTCAAGGATGACGGCGTCAGCGCGGGCGGCGGCTTTCCGGTACCGCTCGGGACGGTCGGCGGGGCAGAAGAGGAGGGCGGGGCCCATCGCAAAGGTCATACAGCCATTCTCCGATGATTTTTTCGTGCCGGGCTTATTTTCCGTGCTTCGCTTCGGCGTGCGCGGCACGGGTCCACATCAGGCAGCTGCGGGTGGCCAGGGCCACCACGGTACCGTCCTGGTTCCGGCCGGTGTGTTCCATGGTGACGATTCCCTGCCCCGGCCGGGAGCCCGAAGGCCGCTTGCCGCTGATAACGGTCTCCGTATAGAGCGTGTCCCCGTGGTAGAGCGGGTGCGGGAAGGACACGTCGGTCAGGCCCAGCTGCGCGATGATGGTCCCCTGGGTCAGCTGGGTGACGGACTGGCCCACCAGGGTGGCCAGCGTGAACATTGAGTTGACCAGGCGCTGGCCGAACGGTTGGGTGGCACTCCAGGCGGCGTCGAGGTGGAGGGCCTGGGTGTTCATGGTGAGGGTGGTGAACAGGACGTTGTCCGCTTCGGTCACGGTCCGGCCGGGCCGGTGGGCGTACACCACTCCCTCTTCGAGTTCGTCGTAGTACAGCCCGCGCTGTTCAATAACCCGGGGATCCTCCGCCGTCATACCGTCAGTTCCCGGTCTTCCTCGAAAAGTTCCGCGCCGGTGGCGGCGATGACATCCTCCACGGAAACGTTCGGCGCCAGCTCCTGCAGGACCAGCCGGGAACCGGAGTCGTCGCGGACCACGTCGATGACGGCCAGGTCAGTGATGATCCGGTCCACGCAGCCCTTGCCTGTCAGCGGCAGCGAACACTGCTGGACGATCTTGGGGTTGCCGTTCCGGTCCACGTGTTCCATCATCACAATCACCCGTTTGGCCCCGAACACCAGGTCCATGGCACCGCCCATGCCCTTGACCATCTTGCCCGGGATCATCCAGTTGGCGAGGTCCCCGTTGGCCGCTACCTCCATGGCACCCAGGACGGCGACATCCACATGCCCGCCGCGGATCATGCCGAAGGACGCCGCCGAATCGAAGAACGCAGCCCCCTTGTTGACCGTGACGGTCTCCTTGCCGGCGTTGATCAGGTCCGGATCGATGGCGTCTTCTGCCGGGTAGGGTCCGACGCCCAGGATGCCGTTTTCCGAGTGGAGCACCACTTCCACGCCGTCCGGAATGTAGTTGGGAATCAGCGTGGGCATGCCGATCCCGAGGTTCACGTATTGGCCGTTACGGAGCTCCTTGGCCACCCGGGCCGCCAGCTCATTGCGCGTCCAGCCCTTGCTGTCCGCCGGTGCCGTGGAACCGGCTCCAGCGTGCGGCTGGGAAGCCGAGCGGCGGTACTCGTGGCGGACGGCTTCGGGCCGCGGCGCGTCGGGGCTGTTCGGATCCGTACCGGTGCTCTGTTCCCTCTGGACCCTGTTCTCCTGCGCGTTCATGCTCCTGCCTCCCGGCTGATGGCAACAGTCCGCTTTTCGATGCGTTTTTCGGCGTCAGGGGCCAGGACGACCCGCTGCACGAAGATGCCGGGGGTGTGGATGTGTTCGGGGTCCAGTTCACCGGGCTCCACGAGTTCCTCCACCTCGGCGATGGTGATCCTTCCGGCCATGGCGCAGAGCGGGTTGAAGTTCATGGCCGTGGCGTGGAACACCAGGTTGCCGTGCCGGTCGCCTTTCCAGGCGTGGACGAGACCGAAATCCGGTGTCAGGGCTTCCTCCAGCACGTAGTCCACGCCGCCGAACGGGCGGACCTCCTTGGGTGCTGAGGCGACCGCAATGCCGCCGTCGGCGTCGTATTTCTGCGGCAGGCCGCCGTCGGACACCTGGGTGCCCACGCCCGCCTTGGTGTAGAAGGCCGGGATGCCCGCGCCGCCGGCCCGGAGCTTCTCGGCCAGGGTGCCCTGCGGGGTCAGCACCACTTCCAGTTCGCCGGCGAGGTACTGGCGGGCGAACTCCTTGTTCTCGCCCACGTAGGAGCTGATGGTGCGCCGGATCCTGCCGTCGCGGAGCAGGATGCCCAGCCCCCAGTCGTCCACCCCGCAGTTGTTGCTGACGGTTTCCAGCCCGGACGTGCCGGCCCGGTGAAGGGCATCGATGAGGGTGACTGGTATGCCGCAGAGGCCAAACCCGCCCACAGCCAGCGAAGAGCCGTCCGGAATGTCCGCCACAGCCTCGTCGGCGCTTGCAACAACCTTGTCAATCATCATCGATCCTTTCAGGCCGGCTACAGTCCCGGGTGCGGCGAACCGGCCGCTACAGGCCCAGTTCGCGGGCGATCAGCATCAGCTGGACCTCCGTGGTGCCCTCCCCCACTTCAAGGATCTTGGAGTCGCGGTAGTGGCGTGCCACGGTGAACTCGTTGATGAAGCCATAGCCGCCGAATACCTGGGTGGCATCCCGTGCGTTGTCCATGGCCGCCTCACCTGCGACCATCTTAGCGATGGCCGCCTGGGTCTTGAACGGCTTACCGGCGAGCATCCTGGCGGCCGCGTCGTAGTAGGCGAGGCGTGCCGTGTGGGCCCTCGCCTCCATGCGGGCGATCTTGAACGAGATTGCCTGGTACTTGCCGATTTCGTGGCCGAACGCCTTGCGTTCCCTGGCGTACCGGACGGACAGGTCAACGCAGCCCTGGGCAGCTCCGGTGGCGAGGGCGGCGATGGCGATGCGTCCCTCATCCAGGATGGACAGGAAGTTGGCGTAGCCCCGGCCTTCCTCGCCCAGCAGGTTCGCTTCCGGGACCCGGACGTCCTTCAGCGTCAGTGGGTGGGTGTCCGATGCGTTCCAGCCCACCTTGTTGTACGCCTTCTCAGCCTTGAAGCCGGGTGTGTCGGTGGGCACCAGGAGGGTGGAGATCTCCTTCCGGACAGTGCCGTCCCCGCGCTCATGCTGCCCGGTGACCGCGGTGACGGTGACCAGCCTGGTGATGTCCGTCCCGGAGTTGGTGATGAATTCCTTGTTGCCGTTGATCACCCACTCGGTCCTGTCCCCGACGGTCTCCCGGTGCGCGTGCGTTTTGGTCCCGCCGGCGTCCGAACCTGCTTCGGGTTCGGTCAGGCCGAAGCCGGCGAGCGCCTGTCCCGAGGCCAGCTGGGGCAGCCAGAGCTGCTTCTGTTCCTCGGTCCCGAACCGGTAGACGGGCATGGCGCCGAGGGACACGCCGGCTTCCAGGGTGATGGCCACGGACTGGTCCACCCGGCCCAGCTGTTCCAAAGCCAGGGCGAGGGCGAAGTAGTCCCCGCCCATGCCGCCGTACTCTTCCGGGAAGGGGAGGCCGAAGAGGCCCATGTCCGCCATCTGCTTGACCACTTCGTACGGGAAGCTGTGTTCCTCGTCGTGCTTGGCCGACACCGGGGCCACCACGTTGTCCGCGAAATCCCGGACGGTGTCGCTGAGGTCCTGGTATTCCTCGCTGAGTTCAAAACCGGACATGTTACTGGGCTCCTTCGCCGTTGGTGGTTTAACCGTTCGTGCTGTTGTCCTGTGGCTGCTGTGCGGGATGAATGGTGGCGAGGACCTGGTCCGCCTTGACCAGGTCTCCGGGTTTTGCGGCCAGGTGCACGGTCCCGGCCAGCGGCGCCACCAGCTGGTGCTCCATCTTCATGGCTTCGACGGATGCTAGGACCTGGCCCGCTTCGACGGCGTCGCCGTCCTTGACCGGGACGGAAACCACCGTGCCCGGCATCGGCGAGCGCACGGCGGGATCGGCGTCGCCTTCGTCCCGCTGGATGGCTGCCCGGACCCGTTCCAGCCGCGCCTCCCGGGTCAGGACCTCAAGCCGGCAGGACCAGCCGCCGTTGCCGAAGTAGATGTGCGCCGGGGCTTCCGGCGCCGGCGCCACGGAGTAGCGGTGCACCTCGTCGTCGAGGGTCAGCTCCACGTGGCCGGGCCCGGAAAAGCGCAGCACGGCTCTGTGGCGCGTGCCGCCGTCGACCGTTACCCCTACCGGGCCGGACGCGGGGTCCCCGTAGACACCTATGGTGGCCACTCCGCCGTCGGGCGTTCCAAGGCTCACCCGGCGCGGTGCCCGTGCTCCCAGCCGCCAGCCGCTGCGTGCCTGCCACGGGCCTCCGGCGGAATTGCCGTCCGGGGTGGCGGACGCTGCCGTGGCGGACGCTGCAGTGACTGCCACGGAGGAGAGCGCCGCGGCCACAAGCTCGGCCTCCCCCACGTGGCGGAACGCAAGGTCCGGCAGCTTCCGGGCGATCAGTCCTGTGTCGAGCCGGCCGGCCCGGACCTCGGGATCGTTGATCAGGAGCCGCAGGTATTCGACGTTGGTTTCAACACCCAGGGCCGTGTATCCGGCGAGCGCCCGGTCCAGAGTGTCCAGGGCGGCGGCCCGGTCCGCGCCCCAGGCGATGACCTTGGACAGCATGGGATCGTAGCTGGAGGAGAGCTGGAGCCCTTCCACCAGGGACGAGTCCACCCGGATCCGGCCGCCGGCGTCCCCTGGCATCTCGTCGAGCAGGTACACGGTTCCGGTGGACGGCAGGAAGTTCTTCTCCGGCACCTCGGCGTAGACGCGCGCCTCCACCGCGTGGCCGGAAAGTTCGACGTCGGCCTGCCGGACGGTGAGTTCCGCGCCGGCGGCGATGCGCACCTGCCATTCCACGAGGTCCGTTCCGGTGACCATTTCCGTGACGGGGTGCTCCACCTGGAGGCGGGTATTCATCTCCATGAAGAAGAACTCGTCCGGCGCGTCGTCGGAGACCAGGAATTCCACGGTGCCCGCGCCGGCGTAGTTGACGCTGCGCGCGGCATTGCAGGCGGCTTCGCCGATGCGGGCCCGGACGTCGGCCCCGTGGGGCAGTCCCTCGAGCAGCGGCGACGGTGCCTCCTCAATCACTTTCTGGTGCCGGCGCTGCAGGGAGCACTCGCGTTCGCCCAGGTGGATGACGTTGCCGTGGTTGTCTGCCAGCACCTGCACTTCGATGTGGCGCGGGGTGGTGACCAGGCGCTCCAGGAACAGGGTGTCGTCACCGAAGGCGCTGGCGGCCACGCGCCGGGCAGTGGCCAGGACGGCCGGAAGGTCTTCGGGTTTCTCCACCACGTGCATGCCCTTGCCGCCACCGCCGGCGGACGGCTTGATCAGCAGGGGGAAGCCGACGGCGGGGGCTGCTTCGATCAGTTCCGCATCCGTCATGCCGGGCCTGGCAACGCCGGGTACCACCGGGACGCCGTAGCCGGCCACGTGGTTCTTGGAGCGGATCTTGTCGCCCATGATGTTGAGCGCTTCCACCCCTGGGCCCATGAACGCGATCCCCGCAGCATCCAGGGCGCGGGCAAAGTCGGCATTTTCGCTGAGGAACCCGTAGCCCGGGTGCACGGCTTCGGCGCCGGACTCCCGGCAGGCGGCAATGATGTTGCCGATGTTGAGGTAGCTTTCGGTGGCGGCGGCGGGGCCGATCCGCACGGCCGTGTCAGCCTCGCGCACGTGCCGGGCGCCGGCGTCGGCATCGCTGTAGACGGCCACGGAGCGGATTCCCAGTGCGCGCAGGGTCCGGATCACCCGGCAGGCAATCTCTCCCCGGTTCGCCACCAGGACGGTGCCGAACAGCGGCCGGCCGGACTCCTGGTTGCCTGCCGTGGTGCCGGCGGTGGAAGCGGTTGCTGTGGAGGTCAATGAAGGCGTGGTCATGTTCCGGTTCACATCCTGAAAAGGCCGAAGGAGGTCTCCGGCAGTGGCGTGCGGGAGACAACGTCCAGGGCAAGGCCCAGGATGGTCCGGGTGTCGGCGGGATCGATGACGGCGTCATCCCAGAGGCGGGCAGTGGAGTAGTAGGGGCTCCCCTGGTCCTCGTACTGCCGGCGAATGGGGGCTTTGAACTCTTCTTCGTCCTGCGCCGGCCAGCCTTCCCCGGCGGCCTCGTACTGGTCGCGTTTGACGGTGGCCAGCACGCTGGCTGCCTGGTTCCCGCCCATCACCGAAATCCTTGCCGCGGGCCACATCCAGAGGAACCGAGGGGAATAGGCGCGGCCGCACATGGAGTAGTTGCCTGCGCCGAACGATCCGCCGATCACCACCGTCAGCTTGGGTACGCGGGCAGTGGCTACCGCTGTGACCATCTTGGCGCCGTTCTTGGCGATGCCGCCCTGCTCGGCGTCCCGGCCCACCATGAAACCGGAAATGTTCTGCAGGAAGAGGAGTGGAATCCCCCGCTGGTCGCACAGCTCGATGAAGTGCGCGCCCTTGAGCGAGGACTCGCTGAAGAGTACGCCGTTGTTGGCCACGATCCCCACCGGGTGCCCGTGGATCCTGGCGAAGCCGGTGACCAGGGTGGTGCCATAGTCCTTCTTGAACTCGTGGAACCTGCTGGCGTCCACCAGCCGGGCAATTACCTCACGGACGTCGTACGGGGCGTTGACGTCCACGGGGACGGCACCGTAGAGCTCACCGGCATCGGCAACGGGTTCGACGGCGGGATCCACCTGCCAGGCGGGCGCCGCGGCTGGCGGCAGGGTGGCCACGATGTCGCGAAGGATCTGCAGCGCGTGTTCGTCATTGTCGGCCAGATGGTCCGTCACTCCGGAGATCCTGGAGTGGACGTCACCGCCGCCCAGCTCCTCGGCGGTGACGATCTCTCCGATCGCGGCCTTCACCAGGGGCGGCCCGCCCAGGAAGATGGTGCCCTGGTTCCGGACAATCACGGTTTCGTCGCTCATGGCCGGTACGTAGGCACCGCCGGCGGTGCAGGAGCCCATCACGGCGGCGAGCTGCGGGATCTTTGCCGCGGACAGGCGTGCCTGGTTGTAGAAGATCCGCCCGAAGTGGTCCCGGTCCGGAAAGACCTCGTCCTGCTTGGGCAGGAACGCTCCGCCCGAATCCACCAGGTAGATGCACGGCAGGTGGTTTTCCAGGGCAATTTCCTGGGCGCGCAGGTGCTTCTTGACCGTCATGGGGTAGTAGGTGCCGCCCTTGACGGTGGCATCGTTGGAGATCACCAGCACCTGGCGGCCGTGCACCAGGCCGATGCCGGCGATCACTCCCGCACCCGGCGCGTCATCGTTGTACATCCCGTTGGCGGCCAGCGGGGCGATTTCCAGGAACGGGCTGCCGTCATCCAGCAGTTGGTCGATGCGTTCCCGCGGCAGGAGCTTGCCCCTGGCCACATGGCGTTCCCGGGACTTCTGCGGGCCCCCCAGGGCAGCATCCGCCAGCCGTTTCCGGAGGTCCTCCACCAGTTGCAGCTGCGCATCCCTGTTGGCGGCGAAAGCTCCGCTGGCGGGGTCCAGCCTGCTGGCAAGGGTCTCCATCGACGCTTCCTGTTCTCTCGGCGGATCCTGTAGCCGGATCCGGTAGCAAAATGCAGTTCGCATGGCCGCTAAACAACGGACTCGGTTAGTGCCCAGTAACTGAAATTCAGGTTAGTCTCTATTAACTGTGATGTCCAACACAGGCCGTTGCCTTGTTAGACTCTGCGGGTTTGAGGAGGAAATGTGCCCACAACCGATGAAGGCAACAGCGCCGGGGCGGATGCCCCCGCCGCCCGGCCCGCCGGGGCAACCCAGCGCAGCAAAGCCAAGGAAGACCGCCGCCAGGCACTGCTCGCCGCGGCCGCTTCCCTGTTCGCCGCCAACGGGTTCAAGAGTGTTTCCCTCGAAGACCTCGGTGCCGCGGCGGGGGTCAGCGGACCGGCCGTCTACCGGCACTTCCCGGGCAAGCAGGCCGTCCTGGCGGACCTGCTGGCCACCGTCAGCCGGGACCTGCTGGAAGGCGGGCGGAAGGTGGTGGCAGAGAACTCCGATCCCCGCTTGGCACTGCGCCGGCTCGTGGAGTTCCAGGTGGACTTCGCCCTCGGCAAACCCGAAGTGATCCGCGTGCAGGACCGCGACCTCAGCAACCTCTCCGAACAGGACCAGTCAGCCGTGCGGGCACTGCAACGGAGCTACGTGGAGGTGTGGGTGGATGTCCTGTCCAGGCTCCACCCCGGCACGGACGCCGCCGAACTCCGGACCCGGGCGCACGCCACCTTCGGGCTGATCAACTCCACCCCGCACTCGGTCCGGAGCCACGGCCGCCGGATGGCAGCCGCGGCCCGGCCGCTGCTCGAGGAGATGGCGCTCGCCGCCCTGACGGTGGACAGCCCGCAAGCGCGCTAACGTCCGGGTTTCCGGGCCGGGTCAGACCATCGTCAGGACCATTCCCGGTTCGGCCAGGATTGCTCCGACGTCGGCCAGGAACCGGGAGCCCTGCTCACCGTCCACCAGGCGGTGGTCGAAGGACAGGCTCAGGGTCATCACCTGGCGCAGGGCCACCTCACCGCGGTACTCCCACGGCATGGACCGCACGGCACCCAGCGCCAGGATGGCGGCTTCGCCGGGGTTGAGGATGGGAGTGCCTGCATCGATGCCGAAAACGCCGATGTTGGTGATGGACATGGTCCCGCCGGACAGGTCCGCCGGCGCCGTTTTCCCGGACCGCGCGGTGTCCGCCAGCAACGCCAGCGCCTCCGCCAACTGCTCCAGGGTCAGCGCGTGCGCATCTTTGATATTCGGCACCGTCAGTCCCCGCGGGGTGGCCGCCGCGATGCCCAGGTTCACGTAGTTGAAGGTAACGATCTCCTGGTTCGACTCGTCCCAGCGGGAGTTCAGCGAAGGGTTGCGGCTCAGGGCGATCAGCACGGCTTTGGCAGCGAGCGTCAGCGGAGTCAGCTTGAGGCCTGCGAACGTCCGGGTGCCACGCAGTTTCGCCAGCAACTCCATGCTGGGGGTGACGTCCACGGTGAGGAACTCGGTGACGTGTGGAGCGGTGAAGGCACTGGAGACCATCGCGGCTGCCGTGTGCTTGCGGACGCCCTTGATGGGTGTCCGGGTTTCCCGCTCCCCCTGGCCCCCGGCACGTTTCTGGCCGGCGGGTGCGGCAGCCTGGCCGGCACTGCCCTGCCGCAGGAACTCCTGCACGTCCTCCCGGGTGATCAGGCCTGACGGACCGGTGCCGGTAACCAGCGCCAGGTCAACACCATGGTCCCTGGCCAGCTTGCGCACCGGAGGCGTGGAGCGGGGCCGGTCACCCGAGGGTACGCCGGCCCTGGCTTCGATGACTGTGGTTTCGGCAGGTTCAATGCGGACAGGCGCCGCGCCTGCAGGCGTCGTGTCGGCAGATCTCTCCACCGGCGGGAGGTTCCGAGGCCGGCGCGCGGGGCGGCCGGAGCTTTCGACGACGGCGCCATACCCCACGAGGTTGGGTTCCCGTTTCGGCGCCGCCGGTTCCTCCCCCGGCGCCCGCTGGCCGGCTGGCGTAACGCCACGCGAAGGTGCGGCATACCCCGCCGGTGCCGGCCCGGCGTCGTCCGCCACCTCGAAGGAGACGATGGGCTTGCCCACCTCAACAACCGTGCCGGGCTGCTCGTGCAGTTCCCTGATGACGCCGGCGAAAGGGGACGGCAACTCCACCACCGCCTTGGCTGTCTCCACCTCGGCAATGACCTGGTTCAGGCTGACGGTGTCCCCCACGGCCACTTTCCAGCTGAGGATCTCTGACTCGGTGAGCCCTTCCCCGAGGTCGGGAAGCCGGAATTCCTTGATCATGGTGACGCTCATCCTTCCAGCCCGCTCAGTGAATTCGGCCGCCCCAAGGCACGGTCCACGCCATCGAGGATCCGGTCCAGGCCCGGCAGGTGGTGCATCTCGAGTTTCGAGTAGGGGTAGGGGATGTCGAACCCGGTAACCCTGACGGGCGCGGCTTCCAGGTGGTAGAAGCACCTCTCGGTGATGCTGGCGGCCACTTCGGCTCCCAGCCCGCCGGACTGCCCGGCCTCGTGCGTGATGACCAGCCGGCCGGTCTTCCGGACCGAGGCCACTACGGTGTCGTAGTCCACCGGTGCCAGCGAGCGCAGGTCGATGACCTGGATGGAAATGCCTTCGTCGGCGGCGGCCGAGGCGGCGTCCAGGGCGGTCTTCACCAGCGGGCCATAGGCCACCAGGGTGACGTCGGTACCGTCGGTCAGGACCCTGGCCTGCCCCATGGGATCTGCGGCGTCCAGCCCGGCAGCCTCATCCACTTCACCCTTGTCGTGATACCGCCGCTTCGGCTCAAAGTAGAGGACGGGGTCGTCGCTGGCGATGGCCTGCTGGATTACCGTGTAGGCATCCTGCGGGTTCGACACGGTGACCACCCGGAGGCCGGAGGTGTGCGTGAAGTAGGCTTCCGGCGACTCGGAGTGGTGCTCCGGCGAGCCAATGCCGCCGCCGAACGGCACCCGGATGGTGATGGGCATTTTTACTGCGCCGCGGGTGCGGTAATGCAGCTTGGCCACCTGGCTGACGATCTGGTCGAACGCGGGGTAGATGAAGCCGTCGAACTGGATTTCCACCACGGGGCGGTAGCCGCGGTAGGCAAGGCCGACGGCGGCACCCACGATGGCGGATTCGGCCAGCGGCGTGTCCACCACGCGGTGTTTGCCAAAGTCTTTCTGCAGCCCGTCGGTCACGCGGAACACGCCGCCGAGGGCGCCGATGTCCTCACCGAGGAGGACCACCTTCGGGTCATGGTCGAGCGATTTCCGCAGCCCCGCATTGATGGCGCGGGCAAAGGTCATGGAAGTCATCAGCGTGCACCTTCTTCTGAAACGGCACCTGCGGGGTCGCCGAAGGAGGCCAGGTAACGGGCGTAGTGGTCCTGCTGGCGGTCCAGCCACGAGTTCGGTGCGCTGTATACGTGTTTGAAGACCTCCATGGGCTGCGGGTCCGGCATGGTGGTGCAGCCTTTCCGCATCTCGCGGGCCACGGTGTCGGCACTGTTCCTGACGTGGTCCTGCAGTTCGTCGGTCAGCAGCCCCTTGCGTTCCAGCAGCGCCGCCACCCGGCTGATGGGGTCCTTCGCGGCCCAGTCCTCAAGTTCGTTGGCGTCGCGGTAGCGGGTGGGGTCATCGGCGGTGGTGTGCGGCCCCATCCGGTAAGTGACTGCTTCGATGAAGGTGGGGCCGCCGCCGCGCCGTGCCCGGTCGAGGGCAACGCGGGTGGCCGCCATGACGGCGAGGACGTCGTTGCCGTCCACCCGCAGGCTGGGGATCCCGAAGCCGGCCGCGCGGTCCGCGAGCTGGATGTGCGACTGGAGCCGGACCGGCTCGGAAATGGCCCAGTGGTTGTTGGTGCAGAAGAACACCACGGGAGCCTGGAAGCTGGCTGCGAAGACCATGGCTTCATTCACGTCGCCCTCGCTCGTTGCGCCGTCGCCGAAGTACGTCACGGCCACGGAATCTGCGCCGTCATTCTGAATGCCCATGGCGTAGCCGGTGGCGTGCAGGGTCTGGGCGCCGATGATGATCTGGGGCGTTGCCATATTGAAGGCGTACGGATCCCAGCCGCCGGACGCGTTGCCGCGCCACACCCGCAGGAGGTCCGTGAGGTCCACGCCGCGGCAGTACGCCACACCGTTTTCGCGGTAGCTGGAGAAGACGAAGTCATCGCTGCGCAGGGACCTGCCGGAGCCTATTTGTGCTGCTTCCTGCCCCAGCAGCGGGGGCCACAGGGCGAGTTCGCCCTGGCGCTGGAGGGCCGTTGCCTCGACGTCGATGCGCCGGATGACGGTCATGTCCTCGAACAGCGAGCAAAGGTGCTCGTCCGTGATGTCCTGTACCCAGAGATCGAACTCGGGGTGGCTCACCCGCTCCCCCGACGGTGTGATCAGCTGGACCAGCTTTTGAGCCGGTTCGCCGGATGACACCGGTTCCTGGAATTCCCCGGCGCCCTCATGGGCTTGTGCGCCGCCCTGGCCCGTTTCGTCTGTAGACACGATAGCCCCGCAACTTCTGTCGTCGGTGACCTGCGGAGCTGGGACTTGTGGTCCTGCAACCGCGGCCTTCCGGGCCCCTTCGCCCGGATACTGTGACCCTACTCACAATGCTCAGGGGGTACAACCACCGGGGCATTTATTGAGCAGAATGCCCTGTGGCGGTCACCTGCACCGTGCTACCGTTGCGCATTATGCAAGCTCTGGATGGCACTGACACCCGCCTGCTTTCGGCACTGGCCCAGGACCCCAGGAGGACCGTGGTGGCCCTTGCCCAGAAACTGGGACTGTCCAGGAACACTGTCCAGGCGCGGATGGCACAGCTCGAGAAAAAGCATGTCTTCCTGTCCTTCGAACGCAGGATCAACCCTGCCGCCCTGGGCTACCCGCTGATGGCCTTCATTTCTGTGCACGTCCAGCAGCAGAAGCTCACCCGGCTGGCACAAGATTTGGCGGCCATCCCGGAGATCCTGGAGGGCTACGGCCTGACCGGATCCGCAGACCTGCTGCTGCGCGTGGTGGCCCAGGATGCCGAGGACCTTTTCCGCATCAACGGCAAGATCCTTGCGTGCGACGGCGTGGAACGGGCGGACACGGCGCTGGCCATGGGCGAACTCATCCCCTTCCGCGTGCAACCGCTGCTCGAGCGGGGTCCGCAGGGAAGCTGACTCGCTCTGTGGCCGGAGCGGCCGGAGGCGAAGTCCGACGGCGGCGGCACGGGTTATAGGCTTGTGGCAGTTATCCGTGCGGCGCCTCAACAGGCCCGCACCAGGCGGTGCCAGGCACCACATCCGGAAAGGCTCCACTTTGAGCAATCCCCAGGAACCGTACCAGCCCGGACACCCCGGCTCCGGGCAGCTGCCACAGCCGCCGCAGCAGCCCCCCGCCGGATACCCCGGCCCCACCCCGAATCCCCCTTACGGCCAGCCGCAACAGGGCAGCCCGTATCCAGGCACCCAAGACCCCGGGAACCCGAACAATCCGTACGGCCAGCAGCAACCGGGGCAGTACCGGGGCGCAGGTCCGTTCGGCCTCCCGGGCGGGGAGCCGCCGGCAAGGAAGCGGCCCCGGCTGTGGATCATCCTGACGGCCATCGGCGGCGTGCTGCTGCTCGTGGTGGTGGGCATCGTCATCCTGGTCAACGTGGCCGGCAGCGCCACCAACCACGCCAAAGACCTGGCTGACGGTTTCACCAAGCTCGTCATTGCCGGCGACAGCTCCAAAGCGTACGACGACTACCTGGACCCGGCACTGCAGGAGCAGCTGTCCAAGGAGACCTTCATCTCCGGCGTCGAGAGCCTGAAAATGGACGGTACCTGCACGCCCGCCTACAACAGCATGAAGGTTGCCACCGAGAACGGCGTCAAGTCGGCGGACGTGGGAGGAGTCATCACCTGCGAGGGCAAGAAGGTTGACCTGGCCTACCGGTTCGAGGGCACGGACGAGCTGAAAATGACGAACATCAAGCTGCGGCCCGCCGCCTAGCAACACAAGTCAAAGGCCCCCGCCAACGTGGACAGTCCACGTTGGCGGGGGCCTTTTGAGTGCCTTGCCGGGTCCGGCGTTAGTGGTCCACTGCCTTCTCGGCACCAACACCGGTGAGGGACCGGACCTCCATCTCTGCCTGCTTGGCTGGGTCCTCGCGCTTCTTGTCGAGCACCGTACCGAGCCAGCCCAGGAAGAACGCCAGCGGGATGGAAACGATGCCGGGGTTGCTGAGCGGGAAGATGGCGAAGTGCGCGTCCTTGATCATCGAGGTGGCCCCGCCGGACACTACCGGCGAGAAGATGATCAGGATGATGGCTGCACCGAGTCCGCCGTACATGCTCCACACAGCGCCCTGGGTGGTGAACCGCCGCCAGAACAGTGAGTAGATGATGGTGGGCAGGTTGGCCGAGGCAGCCACGGCGAAGGCCAGTGCCACGAGGAACGCCACGTTCTGGCCGTTGGCCAGGATGCCGCCCAGGATGGCGAGGATGCCGATCACCACCACCGTGCGGCGGGCCACCCGGACTTCCGTTGCGGCGTCCGCTTTGCCCTTGGCGATCACGTTGGCGTAAATGTCATGGGCGAACGAGGCGGCGGCGGTGATCGTCAGGCCCGCCACCACTGCCAGGATGGTGGCGAAGGCGACGGCGGAGATGAAGCCCAGCAGCAGCGGGCCGCCGAGGTGGAAGGCCAGCAGCGGAGCCGCCGCGTTCACGCCGCCGGGAGCGGACTTGATGGTGTCGGCACCCACCAGCGCGGCAGCACCGTAGCCGAGGACCAGGGTGAACAGGTAGAACAGGCCGATCAGCCAAATGGACCAGACCACCGACTTGCGGGCTTCCTTGGCGGTGGGGACCGTGTAGAAGCGCATCAGGACGTGCGGCAGGGCCGCCGTTCCCAGCACGAGGGCGAGGCCAAGTGACATGAAGTCCAGCTTGGAGGTTTCGCTCTTGCCGTACTGCAGGCCCGGGTTGAGGACCGCGGGGTTGTTGGCCGTTTCCACGGCACCGCCCAGCAGGGCCGAAAGGTTGAACCCGTAGATGGCCAGGACCCACATGGTCATGACGGCGGCACCGGCGATCAGCAGGATGGCTTTGATGATCTGGACCCACGTGGTCCCCTTCATGCCGCCAATCAGGACGTACATGATCATGAGGGCGCCGACCACGATGATGACCAGGGCCTGTCCGCCCCAGTCACTGATGCCCAGCAGCAGGGAGATCAGGCTGCCTGCACCGGCCATCTGGGCCAGGAGGTAGAAGAAGCACACCGCCAGGGTGGAGATGGCGGCTGCAATGCGGACGGGCCGCTGCCTGAGCCGGAAGGACAGCACATCGGCCATGGTGAACTTGCCGGTGTTGCGGAGCAGTTCAGCCACCAGGAGCAGCGCCACCAGCCAGGCCACAAGGAACCCGATGGAGTACATGAAGCCGTCATACCCGTTGATGGCGATGGCGCCGGTAATGCCCAGGAACGAGGCTGCGGAAAGGTAGTCACCGGCGATGGCGGTGCCGTTCTGCGATCCCGTAAAGGAGCGCCCGGCTGCGTAGTAGTCGGCGGCAGTCTTGTTGTTCCGGCTGGCGCGGAACACGATCACCATGGTGACGGCCACGAACAGGCCGAAGATGCCCATGTTCAGCAGGGTGGTGTCCTTGAGCGCGGCCACGTCCACTGCGGTTGCGATAGTAATCATTTGTTGGCTCCACCCACCCGGTTGCCGTGCTTGTCGAATTCGTGGCCCTCGATCTCGTTCCGGATCTCAGAGGCGATGGGGTCCAGCTTCCTGTTGGAATAACTGACATACCATCCGGTGATCGCGAAGGTGGAGACAAACTGGAGCAGGCCCAGGATCAGGCCGATGTTGATGTTTCCCCAGACTTTGGTGGACATGAATTCCACCGCGTAGTCCGCGAGCAGGACGTAGGCGAAGTACCACAGCAGGAAGGCCACTGCCATGGGGAAAACAAAGCTGCGGTGGCGCTTGCGCAGTTCCTGGAACTGCTCGGTCGACTGGACCTGTTCAAAGTCGACGGACGCCGCAGCGTCCGGACTTTGGGCATCGTTACCCATGGTTCCTCCTCATTGAGACATGCCGGTACACACTGGACGGCAGGCCCGGATAAGGAAACGCCGCTGGTGTGACAGCAATCACTCTGCTGCGTCGCGGCAGCCACTTCCAGCCCCACCGCTGCTGTGGTCGCTCAACGGTCGGGATGCTGCGACAAACGGCACCCGCAGCTACGCTGGGCCCATGCCGGACTCCCCCCTCCTGACCGCCGCGGCCGTGGCCGTGATCGCCATGGCCATCGCCGTCGTCGTTGGCGTGGGACTGAAGGTGCTCCGATCCTTCCGCGACCTGGGCACGGACGCCGAGCGCGCCACCTACCACACCCTGCACGCGGCCTCGCAGGCGGGCCAGCACCTGCGCCGCGGCCTCAACCCCGCCGGCGCTTCGAAGGCAAGCCGCCACCTGCGCACGCTGCTTGGCTGTGACGCGCTGGCCATCACGGATACCTCGGGTGTGCTCGCCTGGGACGGGGCGGCGGAGGACCTGAAGCCGCGGCTGATGGAACTGGCCGCTGAGGTCCTGGCCGGCGGGCGGACGGCCGTACTGTCGCCGGGACCGGACGGGACCGGCGGCGCCCTGGCGGCTGTCATAGCACCCGTGCGGGCCGGCTCACGCGTGGTGGGCGCCGTCGCCGCCTTCGCTCCGTTGGCAGGGTCCGGCTTGGTGCGGGCCGCCGGCGAGGTGGCGGACTGGGTGGCAGTGCAGGTGGAGTTGGCCGAGCTGGATGCCTCGCGGACCCAGCTGATGGAAGCCGAAGTGCGGGCACTGCGCGCCCAGATCAGCCCGCATTTTATTTACAACTCGCTCAACGCCATCGCGTCCTTCATCAACACCGATCCGGCCCGGGCACGCGAACTGGTGGTGGAGTTTGCCGACTTCACCCGCTATTCCTTCCGCCGGCACGGCGACTTCACCACCCTGGCCGAGGAACTGCGCTGCATCGACCGATACCTGCTGCTGGAGCGGGCCCGCTTCGGCGAGCGCGTGCAGGTCAGCCTCCGGGTCGCGCCGGAGGTCCTGAGTACCGTCATCCCGTTCCTCAGCCTGCAGCCGCTGGTGGAGAACGCCGTCCGGCACGGCCTCGAAGCGAAGGAGGGGCCAGGGCACATCACCATCACGGCCGACGACGCCGGCGCCTACGCGCAGGTGACCATCGAGGACGACGGCGTGGGGATGGACCCGGAGCAGCTGCAGTCGATGCTCGCGGGACATATCGACGGCGAGCACGTGGGCCTGCGGAACGTCGATGCCCGCCTCCGGCAGGTGTACGGCGACGTCCACGGGCTGGTCATCGAAACCGCACCGGGCGAAGGGACCCTCATCACCATGAAGGTGCCCAAATCGCAGCCCGGCCATGATGCCTGATTCCCGGCGCTGGCCTGCTGCGTGCCCGCGGAAAGCTACCCTTGGAGCATGATTAACGTCCTCGTCGTTGATGATGAGCTGCCGGCCGTGGAAGAACTCGCCTTCCTGCTGGGCCGGGACGAGCGGATCAGCAAGGTCCTGCGGGCGACCTCCGGCAGCGAAGCCCTCCGCGCCCTCGCCTCCGCACAGGTGGACGCGGTCTTCCTGGACATCCACATGCCTGCCGTCTCGGGGCTGGAAATCGCCCGAGCCATTGCCGCCGGCAGCCATCCGCCTGCGGTGGTCTTCGTGACCGCTGACGAGGACCACGCCCTGGCGGCCTTTGAACTGGCCGCCGTCGACTACCTCCTCAAACCCATCCGGGCCGAGCGGCTGGCACGCTCCGTGGGCCGGATCAGCGAACTGCGCGACGGCGGCGGCACGCCGGAGATGATCACCGTGGACCAGGGCGGTACCACCAGGATGATCAGGCGCGACGACGTCACGTACGTCCAGGCGCAGGGAGACTACGCGCGGCTCCACACCGCCGACGCCAGCTACCTGATCAGGGTTCCGCTGGCGGATCTGGAACAGCAGTGGGCCGATGCCGGGTTCATTAGGACGCACCGCTCATACCTGGTGGCCCTGAAGCACATCTCCTCCATGAAGCTTGCGGCAGACGGCCCGCGGGTCACCGTGGCGGGCGCCGGGCTGCCCATCAGCCGCCGGCACCTGCCCACCGTGCGGGAGCGGTTGCAGGCAAACCGGATCAGGCCGAACGCATGACGAGGGTACGGGTGACGGCCCCCGCCACGGCCGCGCATCCGGTCACGGAATCCCGGGAAGCGGCGCAGGAATCCGATGTGGGCCAGGTATTCGTGCGGTCCCTCATCAGGTCGCAACTGCGCCTGGCCCTGGTGGTGGCCGGCGGGTTCCTGGTCATCCTCGGCGCTTTTCCCCTCCTGCTGGCCGCCGTCCCCGGCCTGGCCGAGACGACGATTGCCGGTATTCCGTTCGACTGGATCCTGCTGGGCGTGGGCATCTACCCGGTGATCGGCCTCAGCGCCTGGCTGTACACCAGGACGGCTGCCCGCAACGAAGCCCGCTACCGGGACCTGGCCGGTGACCCATGATCGCCGCGGGTACACGGTGAACCGGAGCCTGGCGTGAACCCGGGTGTTGCAGCTGCGGCCCTCGCCGTGGTGTCCGTGGCCACCGCGGTCATCGGGTTCTACGGCCTGCGTATCTCCCGGACCACCGGCGATTTCTTCGTGGCGTCCCGGACCGTGCGGCCATGGTGGAATGCCTCCGCGATCGGCGGCGAATACCTTTCAGCCGCCAGCTTCCTGGGCGTCGCCGGCCTGCTGCTGCTCTCAGGAACGGACGCCCTGTGGTTCCCTGTGGGTTATACGGCCGGGTACCTGATGCTGCTGCTCTTCGTCGCTGCGCCCCTTCGGCGTTCCGGGGCGTACACCATACCGGACTTCACCGAAGCCAGGCTGGACTCCCGGGCGGTCCGCAAGGTCACCAGCCTGGTGGTGGTGCTGGTGGGCTGGCTGTACATCGTTCCGCAGCTCCACGGGGCAGCCCTGACCATCCGGATCACCACCGGGCTGCCGTCCTGGGTGGGGTCGGTAGCCGTTGTGGTTGTTGTCTGTCTGACAGTGGTGGCGGGCGGCATGCGGTCCATCACGTTCGTCCAGGCGTTCCAGTACTGGCTGAAGCTGACCGCCCTGGCGGTACCCATCCTCTTCATCGTCTTCATGCTTGCCGGCAGCGGGACGCCGGCCCTGGCCGCGCCGGCCGAAAACCCCACCGGCCTTGCCCCCGCGGGGTGGTACACCAACGTTTCGCTGCTCGTGGCACTGCTGTTCGGGACCCTTGGCCTGCCGCACGTCCTGGTCAGGTTCTACACCAACCCGGACGGACAGTCCGCGCGGCGGACCACGCTGATCGTGCTGGGGCTGCTGTCCGTGTTCTACCTGTTCCCCACCGCCTACGGCCTGGTGGGCCGCATGTTCGCGCCGGACCTTGCCCGCTCGGGCCAGCCCGACGCCATGGTCCTGCTGCTGCCCCGTGAACTCATCGGCGGCCCCGCCGGGGACCTGCTCTCGGCGCTGGTGGTGGCCGGCGCGTTCGCCGCGTTCCTGTCCACCACGTCCGGGCTGGTGGTGTCCCTGGCCGGCGTCATCAGCCAGGACGTCCTGGGCGCCGGCGTGGGGGGCTTCCGCCTCGCAGCGGTGGTCTCCGCCGTCGTGCCGCTGGGGTTCGCCCTGATGACGGGCTCCCTGGCGTTGGCCGGCAGCGTGGGACTGGTGTTCGCCTTCACCGCCTCCACCGTCTGCCCCGTCCTCCTGCTGGGCATCTGGTGGCGGGGACTTACCGACACCGGAGCCATCGCCGGCATGGTGACCGGCGGGGTACTGTGCGGCGGTGCCATGATCGCCGGCTCGCTGGCAGGGGCTGCGAGCACACCCGCGTGGCTCGCCCAGCCCGCGGCCTGGTCCGTTCCCACGGCCTTCGCCGTCATGGTGCTGGTGTCCCGGGCCACGGCAGGCCGGGTACCAAAAACGCTGGTCCGCGTCATGACGCGGCTGCACACCCCGGAAAGGCCGCTGGCAACCGGACGCTGATTGGGTGGACAATTACGCCATGTCCACCCGGGACGAAAACCCGGCAGCGGAGCCGGTTCCGCCCTCCGTGCGGGCGCAGCTGCTCGCCACGGAGCACTGGGGCCTGCTGGCTTCCCGGAGCACGGCCCAGGGTGAGGTGCTGACAAGGATCAGCATGTTCCTGACCTTCACCTCGGCGGGCCTGGTGAGCGTGGCGCTGGTGGGGCAGGCCACCCGATTCTCGGATTCGTTTGTCCTGCTGGCCGTGGTGGTGCTGTTCATCGACGTGGCCATGGGGCTGCTGACCCAGCTGCGGGTCATGAACATTGCCCACGAGGACCTGATGTACGTCACGGCCATGAACCGGTTGCGGGCAGCCTACGTGGACCTGGATCCGGGCATCGCCCCATACCTGATGGCGGCCCATCACGATGACGAGGCGGGTTCCGTCCAGACCTACTACTTCTTCGGCAACCGCGGCAACTTCCGCCATGTGGCCGGCAGCAGCATGATTTTCATGTCGACGGCGAACGGCGCCCTGATTGCCATCCTGGCGGGGCTGCTTCTGACCCTGCTGGGTGCCGGAACGGTTGCGGCGCTCCTGGTGGGCGGTGCATGCGGGCTGTCGTTCCTGGCCGTCTCGGCATTGAACGGCTACCGGAGCTACCGGGACGTCTGGAGCCGGTTCACGCCGCTCTCCCCTTCTACGCCAGGGGCGGATCAAGTAGAGGCGGAATAAGTACAGGCGAAGCTAAGGCATCCCCAGCACGGCCTTAGTCGATGGCAGCCATCAGTTCAATGACGCGGTCCAGGAAGGCGTCCACCTGGGCTTCTTCGTAGCCGTCGCGTCCGGTCTCCGGGCGGAAAACGGCGCGGCGGACGCTGTCCACGCTGAGCGGCTTGTCATGTTCCAGGTACGCCACGAGTTCATGGCAGAGCCGGTCCACATCGTCGGTGTTGTAGCTGCGGGCCTTGTTCTTGGCGGGCCGGCGGAAACGTTCCCCGTCCGGGCGGTGGAGGCGTCCGCGGAGGATCCCCGAGAGCTTGCCGATTTCGCGCAGCCAGGCTTCCTCGCCGCTGGCCGCAATCAGTTCATCGCGCTCCCTGCGGGCGAAAGCGTCTTCCAACCGGTCCAAGGCCGCATCCACCACGGCGGCGGAATAGCCACCCTTGACCGGATCGAAGGAGACAGCCCGGACGTCAGAGCTGTTGATGGGCTGCTCGGCGTCGTGTGGTGACTCCAGCGACACCCGTGCCCGCTGGAGGAACTGGTCCACCTGCTTGGCGTTGTACCCGTATTCACTGCGCTGCACACGCTCAAATGACGCAGGGATCTGCCGATGAATATCCAATGCCACTGTTGGTTCCTTCAATGCTCTTCAGCCGTAGCGCTGTGGCACCAGTCTATTGGTGCCGGGATGATGCTGCCCTGTCAGGACTGTGCTTAGGCGGGCCTACCAGCTTCCGGTGACAAACCCGTACAGGACGTAGACCAGCGGGGACGCAAACACTATGGAGTCCAGCCGGTCCATGACCCCTCCATGCCCTGGCAGGATGCTGCTCATGTCCTTGACGCCAAGTTCGCGCTTCACCATGGACTCCGCAAGGTCACCGGCTGTGGAGGCCGCCACGGTGCCGACGGCGAGGACCACGCCCACCCACCAGGGCTTGTCCAGGATGAAGAGGCAGGCCAGGACGCCGATCAGGACGGCGCCGGCCACTGAGCCGGCAAAGCCTTCCCAAGATTTCTTGGGGCTGATCTTTGGTGCCATGGGGTGCTTGCCCAGCGATGCCCCCACCAGGTAGCCGAACGTGTCATTGGACACCACCAGCAGCAGCATGACGGCGATCTGCCAGGCGCCTTCCGGGACGGCACCTCCCGGCCAGAGGCCCAGTGGCGTCGCACCCCCGGCGGCGTGCAGCGGCAACGCGGCGAAGCTGATGAAGAACGGCACCCAGCCCAGGGTGAAGACCCCGGCAAAAATGCTGTTGGCCGAGCCTGCGGCGGTGTCGATGGATCTCCAGAGCAGCACAGCCACCGAACTGAGGAGCATCGCGAAGAGCAGGCTTTCGACGCCCCCGAGGTACGCCACGAACGGCATGGCCACCGTGCCGGTCATTACCGGAACGATGGGCATCCTGGTGCCGTTGGCCTCCAGGGCACGGTAAATCTCCCAGACACCGAAGATGGCGAACGTGGTGGTGACCGCCACGAAACCCAGCGGAAGGAACAGCAGCCCGCCAAGCACGGCGAGCAGCATGGCCAGGCCCACCACAACGGCCGCCGGAAGGTTCCGGCCGGCCTTGGGCGTTGGGTTGCTCCTGGGCTGCTTCCCCCGTATGCGCGCCCGTGGTGCGGGGGCCTGATCTGCCTGGCCCATCAGACTTCGAGCAGCTCTGCTTCCTTGCGCTTGAGCAGCTCATCGATGCCGTCCACGTGGGCCTTGGTCAGGCCGTCCAGCTCCTTTTCGGCCCGGGTGCCCTCGTCTTCGCCGGCTTCGCCGTCCTTGACCAGGCGGTCCAGGGCTTCCTTTGCCTTGCGGCGGATATTGCGGATGGACACCTTGGCGTCCTCGCCCTTGGTCTTCACGATCTTGACGTATTCCTTGCGGCGTTCCTTGGTCAGTTCCGGGATGGTGATCCGGATGACGTTGCCGTCGTTGGACGGGTTGGCTCCCACCTCGGAATCGCTCAGGGCACGTTCGATGTCCCGCAGGGCGGTCTTATCGAACGGTGTGATCAGGATGGTGCGGGCGTCCGGGATGGCGAACGAGGCGAGCTGCTGCAGGGGCGTGGGTGAGCCGTAGTAGTCCACCAGGACCCTGTTGTACAGGCCGGGGTTGGCGCGGCCGGTGCGGATGGAAGCGAAGTCTTCCTTGGCAACCTCTACGGCCTTGTCCATCTTCTCTTCGGCTTCGAGCAAGGTTTCTTCGATCACGGTCTCTCCTGGGGTTCTGGTGCGGTCCGGGGGGCCGGTTCCATGCACACGTGGTTCTCTGTCGCTGCTTCCGCCACCGCCCGGGAGCGGCAGCGGAACTGTCCTGAAAACATCCTAGCCGGAGCTAGGCGGAGACCAGGGTGCCCAGCTTCTCTCCACGGATGGCGCGGGTGACGTTGCCTTCGCCTTCCATGCCGAAGACCACCATGGACAGGTCATTGTCCTTGCACATGGTCATGGCGGTCTGGTCCATGACACGGATGTCGCGCCGCAGGGCGTCGTCGTAGCTCAGGGTCTCCAGCCGTTCGGCGGTGGGATCCTTCTTGGGGTCCGCGGTGTAGACGGCGTCAACGCCGCTCTTGGCCATGAGGACAACATCCGCGTGGACTTCAAGGGCGCGCTGGGCGGCCACGGTGTCCGTGGAGAAGTACGGCAGGCCGGCACCGGCACCGAAGATGACGACGCGGCCCTTTTCCATGTGGCGGATGGCGCGGCGCGGGATGTAGGCCTCAGCCACCTGTCCCATGGTGATGGCGCTCTGCACGCGCGTCTCCACGCCCGCCTGCTCCAGGAAATCCTGCAGGGCGAGGCAGTTCATGACCGTGCCGAGCATGCCCATGTAGTCCGCCCGCGAGCGGTCCATCCCGCTCTGGGACAGTTCGGCGCCGCGGAAGAAGTTTCCGCCGCCCACCACGATGGCCACTTCAACGTCCGGGACGGCCGCGGCAATCTGCTTGGCGACGTTGCGGACGGTCTCGGGATCGACACCCAGCTTCCCGCCGCCGAAGACCTCGCCGGAGAGCTTCAGGAGGACCCGCCGTCGGCTCTTCTCTTGCTGCATTACAGTATTGACGGCTTCCATGGTGCCTTCCCGTTGGTGACGTTCGAAAAAAGGTTATCCTGCCGGAACCGGTGGCCGGAACCAGTGATGCCCGGTGCCCGGCGCCCGGCGCACAACTCTGGGCACAAACCGTGCGCATGCAAAAGGGGCGGCCACCGAAGTGGCCACCCCCTTACGTGTTCGACTAGGCGCCGACGCGGAAACGCGCGAACGCGGTTCCCTTGACACCGGCCTCTTCGAGGATCTGGGCCACGGACTTCTTGGCGTCCTTGGCGAAGGCCTGGTCAACCAGCACCTCACCCTTGTAGAAGCCCGTAACGCGGCCTTCCACAATCTTGGTGAGGGCGGCTTCGGGCTTGCCCTCGGCCTTTGCGGTCTCTTCGGCGATGCGGCGCTCGGACTCGACCAGGTCGGACGGAACGTCCTCGCGGGTCAGGTAGTTCGGGGCCATGGCGGCGATGTGGACGGCGACGTCGTGCGCGGCGGTGGCAGCGGCTTCGCTTTCACCGTCGACAGCGAACAGGACGCCGACCTGGGCCGGGAGGTCCTTCGAGGTCTTGTGCAGGTAGGCATCAACCGTTGCACCCTCGATGCGGGAAATGCGGCGGACGACGACCTTTTCGCCCAGGACAGCGCCTTCTTCGATGACGACCTCGGACAGCGGCTTGCCGTCGACATCGGTGGCGAGGAGGGTTTCGAGGTCGGCAGCGCCGGACTCGACGGCGACGGCCAGGACCTTGTCGGCCAGCTGGATGAACTTGTCAGCCTTGGCAACGAAGTCGGTCTCGCAGTTGACCTCGATCATGACGCCGACGCCGTTGCTGACCTTGGCGGCAACGAGGCCCTCAGCGGTGGAGCGGCCTTCGCGCTTGGTGGCGCCCTTGAGGCCCTTGATGCGGATGATTTCGATGGCCTTTTCGGCATCACCGTTGGCTTCGTCAAGAGCCTTCTTGACGTCCATCATGCCGGCGCCGGTGCGCTCGCGCAGGGCCTTGATGTCAGCGGCAGTGTAGTTCGCCATGTGAACCCCTCTGTCTAGAAATTTGTTGTGGTGTACGGACTGACAGGATGGCTGCCCGCGGTGCGGGCGGCCATCCTGTCAGCAGCTCCGGCTGCGGACAGCACGGAGAATCCGGATTTAGCTGTGTTACTTGGCGTCTTCGGCGGGAGCCTCGGCAGCAGCCGGGGCTTCCTCGGCGGAAGCGTCAGCAGCAGCCGGGGCTTCCTCGGCGGAAGCGTCAGCAGCAGCCGGGGCTTCAGCGTTTTCTGCCGGAGCAGCCGCAGCAGCTTCCTCGGCCTTGCTGCCTTCGAGGAGCTCGCGCTCCCACTCAGCCAGAGGCTCTTCGGGAGCTTCGGTGGTGCCCGAGCCGCGGTTGTTGCGGGCGATCAGGCCCTCGGCGACGGCGTCGGCAACAACGCGGGTCAGGAGGTTCACGGAGCGGATGGCGTCGTCGTTGCCCGGGATCGGGAAATCGACTTCGTCGGGATCGCAGTTGGTGTCCAGGATGGCCACAACCGGGATGTTCAGCTTCTTGGCCTCGTCAACGGCGAGGTGTTCCTTCTTGGTGTCCACGATCCAGAGCACGGAAGGTGCCTTGGTCAGGTTGCGGATACCGCCCAGGTTGGACTCGAGCTTGGTGAGCTCGCGCTTGAGGAGCAGCAATTCCTTCTTGGTGTAAGCGGAACCAGCAACGTCGTCGAAGTCGATCTCTTCGAGTTCCTTCATACGCTGGATACGCTTGGCGACCGTCTGGAAGTTGGTCAGCATGCCGCCGAGCCAGCGCTGGTTCACGTAGGGCTGGCCCACGCGGGTGGCCTGCTCAGCGATTGCTTCCTGGGCCTGCTTCTTGGTGCCGACGAAGAGTACGGTGCCGCCGTGGGCAACGGTGGCCTTCACGAACTCGTAGGCGCGGTCGATGTAGGACAGCGACTGCTGAAGGTCAATGATGTAGATGCCGTTGCGCTCGGTGAAGATGAAGCGCTTCATCTTCGGGTTCCAACGGCGGGTCTGGTGTCCAAAGTGGACGCCGCTGTCAAGCAGCTGGCGCATAGTTACGACGGGCATGCCGACGCTCCTTCCGGCAGGTCATTCATGAGATAGCCGCGAGGCTTCTTACCCTGCCAATAGTTGACGGTTGATTAGCGTGGCCCGGATTGGGCCGTGCTCCTGGCATCCATCGCGCTTCCCATCCGTACTGTTGGACGGACCGCAGGAGGCGCGATCCTCCATTGGTGTGGCCGGGGCCATGCCGTTGGAGGGCTGGATGCGCGTAGTCAGCCGGCCGCTCCCCCACACTCCTGAATGAGTTGTGCCGACGCAACCTGGACAGGCAGCATCACCGAAAAGGTGGACTGCCGGGGCGGACGCGTTGAGGGCGCAGCAAACTGCTCCGTCAATAGTACTACAGGGACCACCGCCCACGGGACGCGCGGCGGGTGCCTTCGGGGCTTTTCCACATAGGCGCGGGAGGCCCGTGACCGCGCGGTTTTGACGGGCGCATGCTGGGCACATGAAACCACCGGTCCTGCTTGCCGCACTGCTGCTGCTTCCTGCGTCGGTCTCATACATTCCCGAGCCGCTGTCCCTCAGTCCGCGGGGGCCGGTCCCCGCGGCGGCAACGCTCCAGGCGCTTCCGACGGCGGCGGAAGACGTGGGCGCCTCCGTTGCCCGCCCGTCGTGGGACTGGCCGCTGTCACCCCGCCCGCGGGTACTGCGCAGCTTTGATCCGCCGCCCAAACCGTGGCTCAGCGGCCACCGGGGAGTGGACCTGGAGACGGCAGGTCCGGCGGCGGAAGTGGTGTCGCCGGCGGCCGGAACTGTCAGCTTCGTGGGCGTGGTGGTGGACCGGCCGGTGATCACCATAGATCACGGTGCCGGCCTGCGGAGCAGCTTCGAGCCCGTGGACAGCCCCCTGGCGGTCGGCGCCGCGGTGACGCAGGGGCAGGTCATCGGCACCGCCCTCCCCGGCCACTGCCCCGCCGCCGGCTGTATCCACTGGGGCGTCCGGCAAGGCGAGGAGTACGTCAATCCCCTGCAGTTTGTCCTGGACCTGAGGCCTTCAGTCCTGCTGCCGCTGCACGGAACGCCCTAGACGATGGCCGAGATACCGGTGATGGCGCGCCCGGTGACCAGGGTGTTGATCTCGGCTGTGCCTTCGTAGGAGTAGATCGCCTCCGCGTCGGCGAAGATCTTCGCCATGCCATAGTCAGTGACGATGCCGTTGCCCCCAAGGATGCTCCGCCCCAGGGCCACGCTCTCGCGCATCCGTTCGGTGGTGAAGGCCTTGGCCAGGGCAGACTGCTCATCCTTGGCCAGGCCGTCATCTTCGAGCTGGGCGAGCCGCACCATCATCCCCATCGAGCTGACGGCGTTGCCCAGGATCTGCACCAGCTGGTTCTGGATGAGCTGGAAGGATGCGAGCGGACGGCCGAACTGCTTGCGCTCCACGGCGTAGCTTCTGGCAACGTCGAAGGCCGCCAGCTGCTGGCCCACAGCCTGCCACGCGACAGCCAGCCGCGTTACCTTCAGGACCTTGTTGACATCCCGGAAGCTGTTCGCGTTGGCGAGCTTGAAGAAGTCCGGCACCACGACGTCCTCGAGGACAATGTCGGCGTTCTGCACAGTCCGGAGGGAGATCTTGTTTTCGATCCTGGTGGCACTGAAACCGGGCAGGGTGGTGTCCACGAGGAAGCCCTTGACCTGGTTGTCAGCGACGTCGCGGGCGTAGATGACCACCCAGTCGGAGAAGGTGGCGTTGCCGATCCAGCGCTTGGCGCCGTTCAGGATCCAGGTGTCGCCGTCCCGGCGGGCGGTGGTGCGGGTCCCGCCTGCCACATCGCTGCCCCCCAGCGGTTCGGTGAGGCCGAACGCGCCGATCTTCTTCAGCGCGTAGATGTCCGGCAGCCACTCCTCCTGCTGTTCCCGGGATGCCAGCGCTTCGATGGACCCCGTGAAGAGACCGTCGTGGACCCCCAGGAAGGTGGCGATGGAGGCGTCGGCGCGGGTCAGTTCGGCATGGACCAGCCCGGCGAAAAGGTTGGAGTGGCCCTGGCGCCGGACAGGGCTGACGAGGTCCACTTCGGCGAGCTTGGGGATGAGGTCCATGGGGAACTCCCCCCTGTTCCAGCAGTCCGTGGCGATGGGGCGGACCTCGCGGGCCAGGAAGTCGCGGACCTCGGCGAGGCGGTCCCGCTCCTTGGCGGAGAGGAGCTGTTCGAAAGCGTAGAAGTCGCCGTCCGCGTAGGGAAGGTCATGGAGGTCTGCAGCAGGAGTGGACATGGTTGCCTTCCGGGGATCAGCGTGCTTAGCCCAATGACGGGCTCAGTATGTTACTGGTCAGTAACATACCGCAGATCCTGCGGTTAGGAAAGGGAACAGGGTCCATGGGGACGCCCGGCAGTGCGGGCACCCACGTGCCGGCCGGCGCACGAATCCGGGTTAACGCAAAAACCGCGGCCGGACGTTGATCGTCGGCCGCGGTTGCGCATTTCTGCCCGCCGTTCCTCACGGCGCAGTAGGGCTACTCGGACTTGAACCGAGGACCTTAGGATTATGAGTCCCGCGCTCTAACCAGCTGAGCTATAGCCCCAAAAATACCCCGGGCCTTCCGCGCGGGGCGCGGCGGCAGGGCAGGAACACTCTAGCAAATGCCGGGGTGCTGTCAGACCACCATGTCCTCGTACCGCGCGCCGCGGTACAGGTCCTCGAAGGTCTGCAGGGTGCCCCGGATGCTGTGCGGTTCCACCATCTGGCGGCTGGCCTGGCCCATGGCGGCCTGCTGGTCCTTGGGAAGCTCCAGGATCTGGGTGATCTTCTTAGCGAGGTCGTCGCTGTCGTTGGGGGTGAACAGGTAGCCGTTCTGCCCGTCCCGGACAAGGTGCGGCAATGCCATGGCGTCTGCCAGGACCACCGGGGTGGATGCGGACATGGCCTCGAGCGTCACCAACGACTGCAGCTCGGCCGTTCCCGGCATGCAGAAGAGGTTGGCTTGGATGTAGGCCTTCCGCAGGTCCTCGTCGCTGGCCAGGCCCAGGAACTTCACACGGCCCCCCAGGCCGAGGCGCTGCACCAGCTCTTCGAGCGCCGGCCGCACCTCGCCACCGCCGACGATTTCCAGGTGCACGTTCAGTTCCGGCGGGGTCTTGCCGATGGCCTTGATCAGCACGTCCACGTGCTTCTCCTCGGCCAGGCGGCCCGCGAACAGCACCGTGGGGTGGGCGTGCGGTTCAATGGTTTCCCCGGGCTGCAGCTCGTAGGCGGCGGAGTCAATGCCGTTGGAGAGCGGGAGCACCTTGCGAAGGAACGCGTGCTCATGCATTGCCTTGGCTGCCAACGGAGTAGGCGTGGTGACTACGTCCGCCTGGCCCATGACCTTGCCCATGTCCTTCCAGGAGATCCGTCCCACGATGTCCTTGAACCACTGCGGGAACGGCAGGAAGGGATTGAGGTTTTCCGGCATGAAATGGTTGGTGGCGACGATCCGGATGCCGCGCTTCACAGCCTCGTAGAGGACGTGCTCGCCAATCATGTAGTGGCTCTGGATGTGCACCACATCAGGCTTGACCTGGTCGAACAGCAGGCTGATTTCCTTCTTGATCTCCCAGGGGAGGCAGATGCGGAACGTCTCGTGCGTGGGCACGCTGTGCGAGCGGAGCCGGTGAACGGTCGCTTCATCGCGGAACTCGGAGTAGCTTTTGCCCTTGCCGTCGCGGCACGCCAGGACATGGACGTTATGGCCCCTGCCGGTCATGCCCTTGGCGAGGCGGTAGCCGAACTGGGCGGCGCCATTCACGTGGGGCGGGTAGGTGTCCGCGGCGATCAGGATGGTCAGTGGCTGGTCGGCTGGCGTGGTCACGTGGAGGGCTCCTGATGGTCACGGTGCGGACAGCGTTGACTGGCTGCACGGTTGGCCGCCGGCATCGGCGCGGCTGGGCCTCATGGGCTGGATGGCTGGTGGGCGGATGGGGCTAGTGGGACGGCCTGCCCGGGGACTTCCGTGCGTCCTTCTTGCGCTTGGTGACCTCGGGGTGGTGCCGCGAAAGGGCGATAACCCCAACGATAGCAAGGAGCGCGGCGGTTCCCATGGCAATGGCCATGACGGCGTGGACGTCGGGGCGCAGTTCACCCAGGATGATGATGCCGATGGCGATTCCCACCATGGGATCAATGACCGTCAGGCCGGCGATCACCAGGTCCGGCGGACCCGAGGAGTACGCGCTCTGCACGAACCAGGACCCCAGGCCACCGGCGGCGATGATTGCGACCACGGAGTACCACTGCACGTTCAGCAGGAACAGTCCGTTGGGGTCCAGCAGGTGCTTGCCGATGATCCGGGTCAGGACCGCAACGAAGCCGAAGAGCACACCGGCGCCAAGGATGTAGATGAAGGCGTTCATCCGGTGCCGGAACATCACCGCCAGGGTCCCGAAGAGGCCCACCGCAAGGGCGAGAAGCAGCACGATGGTCAGCTCGTCTTCGGGGCTGACGTGGTGGTTCTCCTGGGTGACGTTGACCGCGAGGAGGACGAAGAGTGCGGACCCCGTTACGCAGGCAGTAATGGCCACCACCGTGGCGCGGTTGATGGTGAGGTCCTGGTCCCGCGCATTCACGATGGTGGTGATCACCAGGGCGATGGCGCCGATCGGCTGGATCACGGTCAGCGGCGCCGACACGAGTGCCACCGCATTCATGGCCATCCCGGCGCACAGGAGCAGCAGGCCGAACACCCAGCGGGGATTCCGCAGCAGGCGCAGGAATCCGTTCGAACTCAGGGCTAGTCCCCCGGTATCGGCCTTCACGGCACTGCCCTGGCGCTGGGCTCCCAGGGCGAGGCAGAACGCTCCCAGCACGGCGAGGAGGACGGCCATCCATATCATCAGGAGGTCCCGCCGTCGGGCGTTGTCTGAGCCCTGCCCTTGCGCAGCATGGCCCAGACATAGTTGTAGGCGGCAATCCAGTGGCCCACCAGGCCCAGGCCCAGCACGATCCACGCCGCGATGAAGAGGGCGTGGGAGAAGCCGGTGTCCAGCCTGGAAAGCACCAGCATGGGGGTGCCGAGGAGCAGCAGGCCGGTGCGCACCTTGCCCACCGCGCTGACGGGGAGGTCAGGGTGGCCGCGGAAGAGTGAGAGCGTCAGCGCCAGCAGCACGGCGTCCGGAATGACCAGCGCCGCCAGGTAGAGCCAATGCACGACGCCGGCAATCACCAGGGTGACGGCTACGGCCAGGAGCGCCAGCCGGTCCGCGATGGGGTCCAGGACCCGGCCCAGCCGGGAAGCCTGGTCGAACCGGCGGGCAACGTAGCCGTCCACCCAGTCGGTGCATGCCATGACCGCCAGGACCACCACACCGGCGCCGTATTCCTTTTGCGCCAGCACAAGCCAGATGAAGAGCGGAACCCCCATGAACCGCACCACGGTGAGGAGGTTGGGGATGGTGAATACGATGTCATGGTCAACCTGGGGGCGGTCCGGACGGGAACCGGCACCAATGAACTTCACCTGTCCCCCTTCCTGTTGCCGCCCTGCGGCGTGGTCCCTGCCGGGCAGTGGCCTGCCGGCGCTTGCTGAGCCGCCCGCCACCTCGTGGCCCGAAATGTTCATGGAGCTGCTTGCCGGGCACCTGCCCGGCGGGTTGGTCCTAGTAGGTGCGGATCAGCTTCCGCAGCAGGACCACCAGGACAGTACCCGCGGCAGCCAGTGCGGCCAGCGGCTTCCACCGGTCCTGCAGCCCGCCGGAGGATTCGGACAGGCCAGCGAGCTTGTATGCTGCTGCGTCCTTCCCGCGACCGGCCAATGCCTGGCCCTGCCGGGCCTTGTCCTGGGCAACCGCGAGCAGGTACCTGCCCTGGGTCTTGACGTCCAGTTCCGTTCCCAGGTTGTCGCGGACTTCGGTGAGGTGCTGGCGGCGCTGGCTCAGGCGCCGGGACAGTTCCGGCTCCGACGCGTGCGGGAATTCCTTGTCGTGCTCGGCGGCCTTGGCAGCCTTCTCGGCCTTCGCCTTGGCAGCGGCCTCTTCCTTGGCTGCCTTCGCGGCCTTGGCCTCAGGGCTTGCCGGGTCCAGCACGGCAGGGTTGAAGGCCGAACCTTCCTTGGCCACGCCGATATCGTGCTTGATGCCCCGGATGGTTTCTTCCGGCAGCAGGGGCATGGCCTTCTTGAACCTGGCCAGGCCGATGAGGCCGCCTACCAGGGCGATCAGCAGGAACGCGGCGGAGACCAGCAGGGCCGCCAGCCAGGCGGGCATGATGGTGGCCAGGCCCATGATGGCTGCAACGATCAGTCCGACCACCAGGAGGGCCAGGAAGACCAGGGCAACGGCGAAGAAGGCGGCAGCGACGCCCACCTGCACGCCTTTGCGCTTGAGTTCGATCTTGGCGAACGCGATCTCGTCGTTGATCTGGCGGGGCGCCAATCTGGCAAGGAGCTTGACCGTTCCGGGCAGCGCGGTGATGCGCAATCCGGGTCTGGTCTGCCCGCTGTGACGTCCGCTCATCGGTTCCGCCTAACTGGTTTGTGTGCTCGATCCGGCATCGTTTGTCCCGGGAAATGTGCACAGGCACAGTCCCCGCCACAAAACTACCATTCAGGTTCAGGGCGAACTTCGGGGCTTGCCGGGCGGCCCTGATTACAACGCTGCAAATCATGGGGTGCCGGGCCTAGGATGGACATCCGTGACCACTGCTTCCAATCCGGGCGACCTGCTCAGCCACCGCCGCAGACTTTTGTACATCTTCCTCCTCGGCGCCCTGACCGCCCTGGGGCCCTTCACCATCGACCTGTACCTGCCGGCTTTCCCCGCCTTGGAGGCCAGCCTCGGGGTTACCGAGGCGCAGGTGCAGCTCACCCTGGCAGGAACCACCTTGGGCTTCGCGTTCGGCCAGCTGGTGGTGGGTCCGTTCAGTGACAAGTTTGGCCGCAGGAACCCGCTGATCATGGCCACAGCGCTGCACATCGCCGCGTCGATCGGCGCGGCGCTGTCCACGGACATCACCACCCTGGGGATCTTCCGCGTGCTCATGGGTGTGGGCGCTGCGGGCGGCGGCGTGGTGGCGATGGCCATGGTCCGCGACCTGTTTTCCGGCTATGCCATGGTGAAAATGTTTTCCAGGATGGCCCTGGTCAACGGCCTGGCGCCCATCCTGGCGCCGGTAATCGGATCGCAACTGCTGCTGGTGATGCCCTGGCCCGGAATCTTCGTGTTCCTGGCCTCCTACGGCACCCTGGTGATCGTGGCAGCGCTGGTCCTGGTCCGGGAAACGCTGCCGCCTGAGAAGAGGGGGCAAAGCGGCATGACGGCCCGGCAGCGCTACCGGGTCCTGTTCAGCGACCGGATCTTCGTGGGCCTGCTGATGGTGGCCGGCCTGAACTTCGGCGGACTCTTCACCTACCTCTCGGCCTCGCCGTTCCTGTTCCAGGGCATGTTCGGCTTCTCAGCCCAGGAGTACGGGCTGCTCTTCGGCATCAACTCGCTGGGCATCGTGGCCGGCGTACAGACCAGTTCACGTCTGATCAGGCGCGTCCCGCCGCAGTGGATTCTCGCCGCAGCCACGGCCTGGATGTTCCTGATGGCCCTCCTGATCGTGGTGTTCGACCTCCTGGGCTTCGGCCTGTGGGGCGTGATGGTGCCGCTGTGGTTCTACATCCTGGGGACCGGGTTCATGTTCCCCTGCGTGCAGGTCCTGGCGTTGGCGAACCATGCCTCGCAGGCGGGCACCGCCGCTTCCCTGCTGGGTGCCGCCACCTTCATGATGGCCGGGCTCATCTCCCCCGTGGTCGGGTGGCTGGGCATCAGCAGCGCCAGCATGGGAGGGGTCCAGGCCGTCTGCATCCTGCTGGCCATGGCAGCCCTGTGGCTGGTGGTCCGTCCCCGCACGGTCCCGGCCATCACCTGACATGATGAGGACATGAAACACCGGCCGCACCGGAATGGACGGGGACTCTTCCTCGGGGCGGTGCTGGGCGCCGTCGCGGGCTACTTTGCGGGACGCGCCGCCGGCAACCCGGCGATGGGAATCATTCTTGGCTCACTGGCAGGCGCGGCGCTGCTCTACCGCGTCAACCCGGGCAGCCGGAACCGGCGCTGAATCCCGGTTGGGACGGCGCCTGCAGCAATTGCCGGAGGCAGCAGCCGCGTGGCTGTACCGGGGCAATTGGCTGCGCGATAAAATGTGTCCGTGCCCAGTTGGCAGGATCGACCCCAGCTACCGGCCACATGGCAGCGATGCGATGCCCGGATCCTGCCCCTGTGGTGGGACCGGGCGTGCGCCCAGATGGGTGAGCAGTCGGCCGCCCTGTACGCTGCCGGGCTCTTCACCGAGGACCGCCGCCGGCCCATCGCCCAATGGTTCAACCCAGCGTTCAAAGCCGCGCTGCTGGTGGCGCCGGAAACCTCTCCGGAGTGGCCCGTGCAGCGGTTCGGCATTTTCTACGCACCGCCGGATGCGGGCTTCGTCCGGATCCACTCTGCCCCGCATGAATGGAGCCCCCGGCAGCCCCGCAGGTCCCCCACCGAACAGGAAGCGTTCCTGGCCGCGATAGCGGAGGCGGAGAGGTTCCTGCAGGTTGAAATGGACTTTGTGTGAGGAGGCAAAAACCCCCGTCCTCAAGTGGAGGACGGGGGCTTTTCCGTGCAAGCTCCTCCTGCTGGACTTGAACCAGCAACCCTTCGATTAACAGTCGAATGCTCTGCCAATTGAGCTAAGGAGGAATGAAGCAGGTACGACCTTAGCAAAGGATTCCGGCAAAAGTGAAATCGGCGGAATCCCCCGCCTTCCGGCCTGTTCCGGAAGGGAAAAAGAGCCAAAAAAATCCCCGTTCCGGAAGACCGGAACGGGGATTGGCAGCTCCTCCTGCTGGACTTGAACCAGCAACCCTTCGATTAACAGTCGAATGCTCTGCCAATTGAGCTAAGGAGGAATGAAGCGGGTATTAGCCTAGCAAACACCCCGGCTGGAAGCGAAATCGGCGCATTGCACCGCCATCGGGACAGGCATCGCGCCAGCCACCAGGTCAGGCATCGGAGCGCAGTGACCTGCGCTCCATCTCGAGCATCATCAGCTCGCGGTTGAGCCGCTGGAACGCCTCAGGGTCTGCAGCGGGATCGAGCCGCTGGAGCTGGCCCATCTTGTCCGCCTTGACCCGGGTGATCTGCAGCTCGAACAGGCGCGACAGGATGTCGCGGCAGTACTTCTGCACACCTTCCTCAGTGCTCGCCGGCAAAGGCACCACCGCCAGCTCGGACACCAGCGGCCGCAGAGGCTCCGGGACCTCATGCATCACGTGCTCAACCCAGCGCGCAGGGTCGGTCACCATGCCGGGGCCGGTGGCGCGCATGGCGTCATGCACGGCCTGGAAGGCCGGGGTGGCAAACCTGGCGGCGGCGAAGCGGTCCCAGACTGCCCCGGAGAGCAGCGCCGGCTCCTGCAGCGCCACCTCCAGCGCCTGGCGCTCCATGGAGGCCACAGGGTCCCGCGGGTCGGGGCGGTGATAGGACGGGACGGCGCCCGACGCCGGTCCGGCAGCAACGCCGGGCCCGCCGGCTTCTGCGGGCCTTCCGGCAGCGTGGCCGCCCTGTTGTGCCGAGGCGGTCCCTGCACCCCCCTGTGGGCCCCCAGACGCGCGTTTCATGGCGACGGCCACGGCCCTGTTGGCCTCTTCGACGGACATGCCCAGCCATCCCGCCAGCTCGCGGGCGTAGGCGGGCCTGATGCCGGCGTCGCGGATCTGCCCCACCACCGGAGCGGCTTCCCGCAGCGCTGCGACGCGGCCTTCCACGGTGTCCAGGTTGTGGCGCTTCAGCGACGCCCGGATGGCGAATTCGAAGAGCGGCCGGCGGCTGCTGATCAGGGCCTGGACGGCCGCGTCCCCACGGGCCTGGCGAAGGTCGCACGGATCGGCGCCGGTGGGTTCCACAGCCACGTAGGTCTGCGCAGTGAACCGCTGGTCCTCCTCGAAGGCACGCAGGGCCGCCTTCTGGCCGGCGGCGTCGCCGTCGAAGCAGAAGACTACCTCTCCCCCGGTGCCGTCGTCGGAGAGCAGGCGCCGGGCAATCTTGATGTGCTCGGTGCCGAACGCCGTGCCGCAGGTGGCTACCGCCGTCGTAATTCCTGCAAGGTGGCAGGCCATCACGTCGGTGTAGCCCTCCACCACCACCAGCTGGCGCTCCTTGGCGATGCTTTTCTTGGCGAGGTCGATGCCGTAGAGGACCTGGGACTTCTTGTACAGCGTGGTCTCGGGGGTGTTGAGGTACTTGGGCCCTTGGTCGTCCTCGTAGAGCTTGCGCGCGCCGAAACCTATGGTGTCACCGGCGATGTCCTTGATGGGCCAGATGAGGCGTCCCCGGAAGCGGTCGTAAATGCCCCGGTTGCCTTCGCTGAACATCCCCGTGAGCTTGAGCTCGGCATCGGTGAAGCCGCGGCCGCGCAGGTGTTTGAGCAGCGCGTCCCAGCCCTGCGGGGCGTAACCGCAGCCAAAGTGCTCGGCGGCAGCGCGGTCGAACCCGCGGCCGAAGAGGAAGTTCCGTGCCTCGGCGGCGCCGGGGGTCAGCAGCTGGGCCCGGAAGAATTCATCGGCAATCTTGTGGGCGTCCAGCAGCCGCTGGCGCCGCCCCACTTCCTCGCGGTTGGGCCCGGTGCCGCCGTCCTCATAGCGCAGCTCGTAGCCGATGCGGGCGGCAAGTTTTTCCACTGCCTCGTGGAAGGAACTGTGGTCCTGCTTCTGCACGAAGGCGATGACGTCGCCGTCCTCGCCGCAGCCGAAGCAGTGGTACCTGCCTACCTGCGGGCGGACCGTGAACGACGGCGAGCGCTCGTCGTGGAAAGGGCACAGGCCTTTCCACGTCCCCAGCCCGGCACCCTTGAGGGTGACGTAGCCGTCCACCACTTCCTTGATGTCCGTGCGCTGGCGTACTTCGTCGATATCTTCACGTTTGATCAGGCCAGCCACAGAGTAATCCTAGTCCCGTGCGCTGACAGCCCGGCCCCTCGTATCATTCCGCTCACCACAGCGAGGGCAGGCTCCCCACGAGGCGCTCGTACATGGCCAGGGCGGACCCGTCGGTCAGCGACGCCACCTGGTCGATCACCACGCGCAGACGGGCACCGTCATCCCCGGCATCGCGCCAGTCTGCGGCGAACATCGGCTCCAGGTTCCGGTCGCCGGTGGCGCTCAGGGCCGTGACCAGGGCATGCAGGACCTCGCGCTGGCGTTCATAGATGGGTTGCCGGTGCTCGGTGGTCATGACAAACGTGGTGGCCATGCCCTTCATGACGGCGATCTCCATGACCGTCTCGTCCGGAACCATGAGCTCGGCGCTGTAGCGGGTGAGCCGGCCCGGCCCGTAGACCGAGCGCGTCGTTTCGAGGGCGCTCTGGCAGAACCGGCCGATGAGCTGGCTGGTCATGTTCTTCAGGGCAGCCATGGACTTGCGGCTGCCGTCCGCTTCCCGCACCCAGACGTCGGTGGCCTCCAGCCGGGCCAGTGCGGCGTCGATGGCGGCGGGGTCGTTGTGCGGCAGGTACCACTGCTTGGCGTAGCCCACCACGCGGGCGCGATGGTCCGGGTTATCCATCCACCGCAGCTGGAAGTGCCCGGCAACAATGGCGTCTTCCACGTCGTGGACGGAGTAGGAGATGTCGTCGGCCAGGTCCATCACCTGGGCCTCCAGGCAGGAACGCCGCTCGGGCGCACCCTCCCGGATCCAGTTGAAGATGGGAAGGTCATCCTCGTAGGCGCCGAACTTGCTGGTGCGCCGGCCGTGGATCACCGGCGCGTCGAGTGCGGACCAGGGATATTTCGACGCCGCGTCCAGGCTCGCGCGGGTGAGGTTCAGCCCGGCGGGATGGCCGCCGGCGGTGAGCACCTTGGGTTCAAGCCGGGTCAGCAGCCGGAGGGTCTGGGCGTTGCCTTCGAACCCGCCGATGGCATGCGCCACCTCATTGAGCGCTGATTCACCGTTGTGGCCAAACGGCGGGTGCCCGAGATCGTGGCTCAGGCACGCGGTGTCCACCACGTCCGGGTCGCAGCCCAGCGCGCGGCCCAGCTCGCGGCCTACCTGGGCCACCTCGAGGCTGTGGGTGAGGCGGGTCCGGACGAAGTCGTCCGTATCCGGGGCCACCACCTGGGTCTTCGCCCCCAGCCGGCGCAGGGCCGAGGAGTGCAGCACGCGGGCCCGGTCGCGTTCGAAGTCCGAGCGGTAGGTGCTCTTGGGCGGCTCCTCCACCCAGCGGGCGGAGTCCCGGGAGCCATAGCCGGAGAACGCTCCGGCCAGGGCGGGGCCGGCGGGAGTTTCAGCTACGGGAACCTCAGCCACCGGAAACGTCCAGTTCTGCCGCGGCGATGTCCCGCGACTGTGCATCGTTCAGCGCCCGGGAATCCAGCCAGTCCTTGGGCAGGGCGGGCCGTTTGGGTGACCCGGCCCGTCCGCGCGGGCCTTCTGCGTCGCCGCCGGGGTAGGGCGAGTCCAGGTCCAGCTCGGCGAGGGTGTCGCGGAGAATTTCGAGGCTGGTCACCAGCGCCAGCCGGGTGCGGAGTTCGCCGCCCACCACGTAGCCCTTGAAGTACCAGGCGATGTGCTTGCGGATCTCGCGCAGCGCCTTGCCCTCGTCACCGAAGGTTTCCACCATCAGTTCGGCGTGCCGGTAGACGCCCTCGGCCACCTGGCGCAGGTTGGGGCGGTGGCGGACGTCGCTGCCTTCGAACGCTGCCTGCAGGTCGCCGAAGAGCCACGGCCGGCCCTGGCAGCCGCGGCCCACCACCACGCCGTCCACGCCGGTTTCGCGGACCATGCGCACGGCGTCTTCGGCGGACCAGATGTCGCCGTTGCCCAGCACCGGGATGTCCGGCAGGGCTTCGCGGAGGCGGGCGATGGCCGACCAGTCCGCCTGGCCGGAGTAGAACTGCGCCGCGGTTCGGCCGTGGAGCGCGACGGCGGCAACACCGGAATCGCGGGCGATCCGGCCGGCGTCGAGGTACGTGAGGTGGTCATCGTCGATGCCCTTGCGCATCTTGATGGTCAGCGGGACGTTGCCTTTGGACGCTTCCCGCACGGCGGTCTGCACGATGGCGGTGAAGAGGTCGATCTTCCACGGCAGGGCGGAACCGCCCCCGCGGCGGGTGACCTTCGGGACGGGGCAGCCGAAGTTCAGGTCGATGTGGTCCGCGCGGTTTTCTTCCACCAGCATCCGGACGGCCGCGCCCACTGTGCCGGGATCCACCCCGTAGAGCTGGACGGACCGGACTTTCTCGTCGTCGTCGTGCGAAATGATCCGGAGGGACTCGGGGGTCCGCTCCACCAGCGCGCGGGACGTGACCATTTCGGCCACGTACATGCCGCCGCCGTATTCACGGCACAAGCGGCGGAAAGCGGAATTGGTGATCCCTGCCATGGGGGCCAGGATAACCGGCGTGTCCACGGTGAGGGGACCCAGCTTCAGGGGCGGGAGTTCCAGCCGGGCGACGGGTGGGGTTGCTGCAACAGTCACTGTTCCATTGTTGCAAATCCGGCCAAATCGGGTGCCGGCACCAGTGCCGATCGGTCCTGTTGCCGGCCTGCCGGCGGTGTTAACGTGGCCCCGAACGGGTCCGGCCGGGCCTGGCTAACCACGAGGAGTAACGATGCTCTCAGACACTTCACTGCCGGTGGTCAAGGCGACGCTGCCCGTCGTCGGGGAAAACATCCGGGAGATCGCGTCACGCTTTTACACCCATATGTTCCAGGAGCATCCGGAACTGCTGGACGGCCTGTTCAACCGCGGCAACCAGGCGGACGGGCGGCAGCAGCAGGCACTGGCAGGCTCGGTGGCCGCTTTCGCCGGGTTCCTGGTGAACGATCCCACGCACCTGCCGGACCATTTGCTGTCCCGGATCTCGCACAAGCACGTCTCCCTGGGGCTGGCTCCGGACCAGTACCAGGTGGTCCATGACAACCTGATGTGGGCCATCGTGGATGTCCTGGGCGACGCCGTCACGCCCGACGTGGCCGCGGCCTGGGACGAGGTGTACTGGCTGATGGCCAACATGCTGATCAACAAGGAACGCGGGCTGTACGACGCAGTCCGGATGGGCCCGGAGACCATCTGGCGCACCTGGCGGGTGGCAGAGAAGATCCTGGAGACCGACGACGTGGTCAGTTTCGTCGTGGAGCGCACGGACGAACGCGCGGTCAAGCCCTCGCTGCCGGGCCAGTACGTCACCATCCGGATGGAGATGCCCGACGGCGTCCTCCAGCCCCGCCAGTACAGCCTCACCCAGGCCGACGACGGCCAGCACCGGCGGTTCGCGGTCAAGCGCGTCCGCGGCGACGGCTCAGCGGCCGGGACACCGGACGGCGAGATGTCCACCCTGCTGCACGATCACGTCAACGTGGGCGACGAGGTGACCCTGTCTGCCCCGTTCGGCGACGTGGTGCTGGAGTACACGGACCGGCCGGTGGTGCTGGCGAGCGCCGGCATCGGCATCACCCCCATGGCTGGAATGCTGTCGCACCTGGTGAAAGCCGGCTCGCAGCGGAAGGTGGCGTTCCTGCATGCGGACGACTCCCCCGGGACCTTTGCGCTGCGGAACCAGGTCACGGCGGACATCGCGGCCCTGCCGGACGCGTCCCTCAACGCATGGTTCCTGAACGGGGACGGCGGCGCGGCCGACGCCAACGTGCACACGGGTTTCATGAACGTCCGCGACGTGGAACTGCCTTCCGACGCCGAGTACTACCTTTGCGGCCCGGTGGCCTTCATGCAATCGGTCCGCAGCGCCCTTGTGGGCCTGGGCGTACCGGCCAGGGACATCCAGTACGAGGTGTTCGGCCCGGACCTCTGGCTGGCCGACTACCAGTAGGAGCCGTCAGCCGCGGTCGGCCCTGCGGCCCCGGCGGGCGGGCAAGGTTTCGTCCCCTGAAGGCAACTCCCCGCCGTCGTCCGTCCACGCCCCTGTTGCGCGCTGCCGGAAGCCGGACGGCGAAGTCCGCGGCGTGCCCGTCGCACCGTTGACGCCAGAGGTCACGACGGCGGGAGCTTCCTGCCGGATGCCGGTGGCCTTGACCACCAGCACGGCGATGAGGGTGGTCACCGGGATGGCCAGCACCAGGCCGATCGATCCTACGAGGGTCCGGATGACTTCCTCGGAGAGTTCGGCGCTGGTGAGGGTTTCCCCCAGCGGCCGGTCGTACAGCATGACGATGATGAGGATGGGCAGGGCCGCTCCGGCGTAGGCAAACGCGATGGTGTAGACGGTGGAGGCGATGTGGTCGCGGCCGATCCGCATGGCCGACGTAAACAGTTTGCGTGCACTGCTGTTGGGCGCCAGTTCGTAGAGTTCCCAAACGGCTGAGGACTGGGTGATGGTCACATCGTTGAGGACGCCGAGCCCGGAGATGATCAGCCCGCACAAAATCACCCCCGAAATGGAGATGTTCGCTGACGTGTTGATCAGGGTGGTGGCGTCATGGTTACCCACCCCGGCGAGGTTGGCGGCGCTGGTGGCCCACCAGGCCAGGAGGGCGGTGATCGCCAGCCCGAACATCGTCCCGAGCAATGCGGTGGAGGTCCGGGCGGAGAAACCGTGGGCGAAATACAGCACCCCGATCATGATCACCGTGGATCCCACCAGGGCCAGCAACAGCGGCGGCTTGCCCTCCACCAGCCCGGGCAGCATGAAGCTGGCCAGCACGAAGTAGGCGCCCACCAGGCCAATGAGGGCGCGGAGGCCCCGCCAGCGGGCCACGGCGATGACCACGAAGGCGTACAGGATGGCCAGCAGGACGATGGGCAGGGTCCGGACGAAGTCCACGAAGATGTACGCCGGCGAGCCCTGCGTGGAAGCCGCGCCCTGGGCATTGGAAAGGTTGAGGTAGCGGATCCGGTCGCCGGGCTTGACGCCGTGCGACGTGGCAACGTCCGGGTTGATGACCACCTTGACGGGGCTGCCGCCCTTGTCCGGTTCGGTGAACGCGAACGTGCAGTTGGAGCCCTGGGGCTGCTGGCCCGATCCCTGCTGCGGCCGGCCGCCCTGCCCCTGCTCCTGGATGGCCACGCCCTGCATGCAGTTTTCCGTTGCCACGTTCTTGATGGTCCCTGTATCGAAGGTCACCCCGGGTGCCGTCGAGTAGGGGTTGGCCAGCGAGATGCCGTCCTTGCTTCCGGACGGCCACAGCATGGCCATCCCGGCGAGGGTGAGCAGCGTGATGGGGATCAGGATGGCGGCGAGGATGCGGTTGGCCTTCCTGCGGGCAGCCATCGCCTGGACCGTCGGCTCCGAATGATCTGTGGAAGCGTGGGAGTGTCCTGCGCCCATCAGCAGTTGAACCTCATACGTTGAACTCTACGTGGGGCACCGTAGGGTTTATAAATGGACCATTCGGACTTGGAGGTACCGGCGTGGGCAACCGTGGCATGAAGGATAACGGCGGGGTGCAGACCGGGCAGCGGCCCGTGGTTCCCCTGCACCGGCCTGTACTCAGCGTCCTGGAGGCGTCCGGACCAACGAGGGCGGTAGCTTTGGTGCTGCATGGCGGCAAGGCCCGCAGCAGGGAACCCGTGGAGGCGCGCCACCTGAGTCCCGCCAGGATGGTTCCCTTCGCCCGGCACCTGCACCGCGCGGGCCGCAAGCACGGGCTGGCCGTCTGGTCCCTCCGCAACAGCGTCCGCGGGTGGAACGGCAACGACATGTCCCCGCTGCAGGATGCGAAGTGGGCGCTGCAGCAGATCGAGGAAAGCCACCCCGGGGTTCCGGTCTTTCTGGTGGGTCACTCCATGGGCGGCCTGACCGCCGTCTGCGCCGCAGACCACCCGCAGGTTCAGGCAGTAGTGGCCCTGGCCCCATGGCTGAGCCCGGAAACGCCGGCCGAGCGGGTTGCCGGCCGCAGGGTCCTGATCGTGCACGGCACCACTGACCACATGACCAGCCCCCGGCAGTCGTTGGCGTTCGCGCGCCGCGCCTCCGCGGAGGCGGCCAGCATGCAGTACGTTTCGCTCAAGGGCGTTGGCCACTTCATGCTTCGCAAGGTCAGGATCTGGCACATCCTGGCCACCGGATTCGTCATCCAGGCTTTTGCCGAAAGCACCGGCGCCGCCGTACGCCCGGCCCGCGCCTTCGGCCAGCTGCTGCCCGAAGGGTCCGTGCACGTAACCCTGTGAGCCGCAGCGACGTCAACGGGACTGGAGACGGGGCCTCCCCTGCCATCAGTCCTATCCCCTCGGAAGGAGGCAGCCATGCCCTGGCGACCGGCGCCCAATGACCGCTTCTACCGGCTGATCGTCCGCACCGGGTTGTTCCTCCGGTGGGCTTTCCGGATCAGGGTCATCAGTACCGGAACCGGGCACCTGCCTCCAGCGGGGCCGCGGAACGGGGTGTCCCGTGCGGTGGTCCCCGGCACCGGAGCGGTCTTTGCCGTGACGCACTTCGGATACCTGGACTTCGCCGTCGCCGAACTGCTGCTCTGGAAACAGGCACGGGCGCAGCTGCGGTTCCTGATCCACCAGGGTGCGGCCGACCACTGGTTCGCGGGCCCGGCGGTCAGCGCCAGCGGCCATGTGGTGGTGGGCTACACCGACAGGGCCGGAGCCTACGACGAAGCCGTTGCTAAACTGCGTGCCGGCGAGTACCTGGCCGTTTTTCCGGAAGCGGGCGTGAGCCGCAGCTTCACGGTGCGCGGCTGCAGGACCGGTGCGGTCCGGATGGCGGCCGAGGCCGGGGTGCCGGTGATTCCCGTGTCCGTCTGGGGCGCGCACCGCCTGTTGACCCGCGGCCACGGGTTCTCCCCGCGCCGGGCCTGGCGCGCACCGGTGCGGATCCATGTGGGCCGCGCGTTGGCCTATTCGCCGGACGTGGATGCCGAGGCGGCAACGGCGTCCCTGCGGGACATACTCCAGGACGGGATCGACTGGTGCATCGCCGACTTTCCGCTGCAGCCAGAGCTCCGGGCATGGTGGATGCCTGCGCACCTGAACGGGGGCGCCCCTACCGACGCCGAACGGAAAATCCTGGACAGCGACGACGAAGCCCGCGGCCGCCGGCGTGGTCCCAGCAAAAAGTAGCCGGCCCAGGCCGGCCTGCACTCCCTTAAACGCGTAGCGCCAGCTGCTGTTCTGACGGATCAAAACGGCAGCTGGCGCTACCTGCGTCGGGCTGCGGGCCGGGATTCGCTAGTCAGCGACCACCAGGGTCTCTGCCGCGGCCAGCCGGGCCTTCCCGCTTTCCAGCAGGGGTTCGACGGCGGCGCGCAAGGCAGCCATCGAATCGTCGAGTTCCAGCATCACCGGGTGCTGGTACGCAATGAGGGCCAGCATGTCCCGGACGGCCTCGGCGGCATCGTCGGCTGCCAGGGCAGGGTCATGGCCCACGAACACGTCAGTGGGTGCTCCCGGAGCGGCAGCATCCTGGCCCCCGGGGCCCTCACCGGCGTCCGCCGCGTCCGGGGTTGCCGGGGCGGCGTAGCTGACGGCGAATGCCCGGATGCGGCCCTTCTTGCTGGGGGCCACGCCCTGGCCGAACGCCGATTCGGGCTGCGCCCGGAGGACGATGGCGCCGTGGGCCCCGGTGAGTTCGTCCAGGAAGAGTTTCTGCACCTGGCCGACGGACAGCACTCCGGGCGAATCCCAGTCATGGATGGCGGTGTAGTACCGCCCCACCACGTCGGTCAGTTCAACCGATCCGGTGGCCAGGTCCATCACCACGTCGGAGCCGGCGTTCTCGCCGCTGACCGGCCGGCCGCCATGGTCCGTGTCCGGGAAGACCGGCAGTTTCAGCGCGCCCGGCTGCACAACCACCAGGCGTGAGCGCTGGATGGGCGCGAGGCCGGCGGCCCCGGCAAAGGCGTCGCCGGGGGTGCCGGGCTCCACCTTGGCACGCAGCCTGGCAACGCCCGACGGCGCGTTCCCGGCTTCGCGGCGCAGCATGGCCAGGAGCGTGGCACCGATGCCGTTGCGCCGGTGGTCCCGGGACACCTCGATGTAGCTCCACAGGCGTTCCGGGTGCAGCGCCGCTTCATAGACGACGCCGGCGGCCACGGGGATGCCGACGCCGTCGATCACGTCTTCGGCGACGATGCAGCGCCGCCACGGCGCGCCGCCGGTTCCGTTGGAGGACGGCGCCAGGGCGCTGCGGAACTGCCGGGCCTGCGCGGTTTCCGGGCCGCCCCAGATCTCCAGGAGGGCGAGGTCGTCACCGTCCCGCCATTCGCGGTATTCGATGGCCATGGCTAGGCGCCGATCAGGCGTGCGGCCAGGTAGCCCTCCACCTTGTCCAGGGAGACGCGTTCCTGGCTCATGGTGTCGCGTTCGCGGATGGTCACGGCCTGGTCCTCGAGGGTGTCGAAGTCCACGGTGATGCAGAACGGGGTGCCAATCTCATCCTGGCGGCGGTAGCGGCGGCCGATGGCACCGGCGTCGTCAAAGTCGATGTTCCAGTTCTTGCGGAGCTGGGCACCGAGGTCCTTGGCCTTCGGGGACAGGGCCTCGTTGCGGCTCAGCGGCAGCACGGCGGCCTTGACCGGCGCCAGGCGCGGGTCCAGCTTGAGCACGGTGCGGACGTCGACGCCGCCCTTGGCGTTGGGTGCCTCGTCCTCGGTGTATGCGTCGATCAGGAACGCCATGAAGGAGCGGGTCAGGCCGGCGGCGGGTTCGATGACGTACGGGGTGTAGCGCTCGTTGGTGGCCTGGTTGAAGTAGCTCAGGTCCGTTCCGGAGGCCTTGGCGTGGGTGGAGAGGTCGAAGTCCGTGCGGTTGGCCACGCCTTCCAGCTCGCCCCATTCGGAGCCCTGGAACCCGAAGCGGTATTCGATGTCCGTGGTGCCCTTGGAGTAGTGGCTGAGCTTTTCCAGCGGGTGCTCGAAGAACCGCAGGTTTTCTTCACGGATGCCCAGGCCGGTGTACCAGGCCATGCGCTCCTTCATCCAGTACTGGTGCCACTCTTCGTCAGTTCCGGGCTCGACGAAGAACTCCATTTCCATCTGTTCGAACTCGCGGGTGCGGAAGATGAAGTTGCCCGGCGTGATCTCGTTGCGGAAGGACTTGCCGATCTGGCCGATGCCGAACGGCGGCTTCTTCCGCGAGGTGGTGAGGACGTTGTTGAAGTTGACGAAGATGCCCTGCGCCGTTTCCGGGCGCAGGTAGTGCAGCCCTTCCTCGCTGGCCACCGGGCCCAGGTAGGTCTTGAGCAGGCCGGAGAATTCCTGCGGTTCGGTCCATTCGCCGCGGGTGCCGCAGTTGGCGCAGGCGATGTCCTTCAGGCCGTTTTCCGCCGGGCGGCCCTTCTTTTCCTCGTACTCTTCTTCGAGGTGGTCCGCGCGGTACCGCTTGTGGCAGGACAGGCACTCCACCAGGGGGTCGGAGAAGACATCAACGTGGCCTGACGCTTCCCAGACCTGCTTGGGGAGGATGACCGAGGAGTCCAGGCCCACCACGTCTTCGCGGCCGCGGACCATGGACTGCCACCACTGACGCTTGATGTTTTCCTTCAGTTCGGCGCCGAGGGGCCCGTAGTCCCAGGCTGAACGCGAACCTCCGTAGATCTCACCGGCCTGGAACACGAAGCCCCTCCGCTTGGAGAGGGAAATGACCTGGTCGAGGACGGATTTTGCTGCCATGGGGGTAACTCCAATTTCTACAGGGCCGCTGGGTGCGGTCCGCGGTTTTCAGGCCACGCACTGCACCGGATGTGGGGCACGTCCGGTGCCTTGGCGGGGCGGATGAAGGGATGCGTGAAAGCTGCGTTTCCTAGCCTACCGGCCGACGTCCACGGAGCGCGCCCCGCGGCCACGGCAGTGTTGCCAGGATGATGGCCGCCAGGGTCAGGATGGTGCCCAGGACGGTGGGAAGGGCCACCACACTGCCCGGGGCAGGCACGAAGACATCCAGGGCGAGCGAACCCATCAGCTGCCCGGCGATCATGCCCAGGCCGGTGACCAGGACGCCGAGGGTCCGGACCAGGAGGGCGCCCAGGCCAATGAACACACATCCCATGGGGCCGCCCAGGTAGTACCACCACTCCGCCGGCAGCGGGTTTCCGGGGCCTGCCACCACCACCTTGATGGCCAGCACCGTCCACAGGACCAGGCAGCCGGCGATGAAGTTGACCAGCGTGGCGGCAATCGGGGTGCCGTAGTGCACGGTTGCGGTGCCGTTCATCGCCTGCTGGAAACTCATCAGGAAGCCCGCCACCACGGGCAGCAGGAGGGGCAGCAGCAGCGCGGCAGCCCCGCCGCCGGACTCCGCGCCGGAGCCGGATGTGGCGAAGCGCGGGGACACGGCCCAGGCGACAGCGGCGATGGTGAGGATGCAGCCGACGATGCGGATGCCGGTGACGGATTTCTTGCCGGCGGGGCCCAGGCCCAGCCGGTCCACCAGCAGGCCGCTGACCGTCTGGCCCGTCACGGTGGCCACCGTAAAGAGCGCTACGCCCAGGATGCCGACAGTGAAGGTCTGGGCAAACACGAACAGCGCGCCGATGCCGCCGGCCAGGACGTAGGCGGGCGGGAACGCCCGGCTGCGGACGGCGGGAATGATCCGGGCAAGGCCGGCCCGGCCACGCGGCAGCAGCAGCGAGATGAGGATCATGACCAGCAGTCCTGTGCTGAAGCTCACCACCGCGGCGCTGATGCCGTCGTCCAGCCGGGCACCCAGGGCGCCGTTGATCCGGCCCTGGACGGGAATGGCAAGGCCTGCGCCCACCGCCAGCGGCAGGCCTGCAAGTACGGGCAGGCGGGAGGGGGAGGTCATTGGATCCACCTTACGTCAGGCATTATTGCTCTATGAGCATCCCCGTTGACGACGTCCCCATCCGCGACACCATGATCCGGCTGGGCCAGCTGCTGAAGCTTGCCAACCTCGTGGAGGACGGCGTGGAAGCGGCGGAGCTGATCAAGAACGGGCTGGTGAAGGTCAACGGCGAGATCGACGACCGCCGCGGCCGCCAGCTGCACAACGGCGACACCGTCACCGTGAACGGCCAGACCGTGCGGGTGGTCGCGCCCGAGGCCTAAGGCCGCCGCCCGTCGTCGTCCGTCCTATTTCTTCAGGACCTCGTGGGTGAGGAATTCGCCCACGTGGCCAATCTCCTGCTGGTTGATGCCGTGCCACATCCCTGTGTAGAGCACCTTGGTGAGCTTGACGTGCTTGCGCACCCAGCCCATGGTGTAGTCGATCTTGTCCTCCGTGATCACCGGGTCCTGCTGGTCCCGGCCCCAGAACATGGGCACGGTGCCGTCCAGCTCGGCGTCCTTGAACGTGGGGTCGCTGCCGGCGTTCACCACGAACCCTGAAAGTCCGACGACGGCTGCGAAGTCCGCGGGACGCTGCCGCAGGAGGGTGGTGGCCATGGCCATGCCCATGGAGAAGCCGAGCAGGGACACCGAGGGGTGCCCTTCCCTGATGGTGTCGATCCAGTCCAGGACGTACGCGGAGGCCTTCTTGACCCGGTCCAGCGAATAGTCGATCGAGGCCGTCAGCGGGAACCAGGTGAAGCCCGGGCCCATCGCGATCGGTGCACGGACGGAGGCGACGGCGAAGCCGCCGGGCAGGAGGTCCGCGAGGCTCAGCAGGTCCTGCTCGTTGGCGCCGTATCCGTGCAGGAGCACCAGCAGGGGTTTACCGTCCCGCTCGCCTTCAGGGTGCGACCACAGGACGACGGGGGCAGGAAATACTTCGGCTTCAGTCATGGTTTCCATTCTTACAGTTACCCGAAAGTAACAACCTACGTTCGCGTAGGCAGCGAGGCGGAAGGCAGGATAGGACCCGTGACTGACGCAAGCCCCCTCCAAAGCCCCATCACGGACACCGGTTCCCACCCCTGGACCCGGTACGTGGCCATGGGCGACTCCTTTACCGAGGGCATCGGCGACCCCGAGCCCTCAAGCCCCGGCGGCTACCGCGGCTGGGCCGACCGCGTGGCAGAAGAACTGGGCCGGACGCTGCCCGACTTCGCCTACGCCAACCTGGCCGTCCGCGGCCGGCTGCTCCAGCAGATCGTCGACCAGCAGCTCGCTCCGGCACTGGAGCTCAAGCCCGACCTGGTGACGCTCTCCGCAGGCGGCAACGACCTGATCCGCCCCGGCGGAGACCCCGACGCCCTGGCCGAAAAGCTGGATTCCGTGGTGCAGATCCTGTCCATGGGCGGCGCCACCGTGGTGCTGTTCAACGGTCCCGATACCGGCTCGTCGGTGCTGGGAAGGATCCGCAGCAAGGTTGCCATCTATAACGAGAACCTGCGGACCGTGGCAGCGCGGCACGACGCCGTGATTGCAGACATGTGGTCCCTGCGGCAGCTCAGCGACCCCCGGATGTGGGACCAGGACCGCCTGCACTTTTCTCCGCTGGGGCACCACACCATCGCAGCCATGGTGCTCGAGTCCCTGAACGTGAAGCACACGCTCGAACCCCGCCACCCCAAGCCGCTGCCGCCGAGCACCTGGCGGGAGGCCCGCACGGGCGACCTCGTCTGGGCCCGCGAATACTTTGTGCCGTGGGTGCTGCGGCGCCTGCGCCACCAGTCCTCGGGCGACGGCATCACAGCCAAGCGTCCGACGCCGGGTCCCGCCTTTGGACCGGGCGTTCCCCTGGGTTCGGGGGAAGGTCCGCTGGGGACGGCCGACGCAGTGCGGCGCTGAGCTGGTCTGGTCTGGTCTGGTCTGGTCTGGTCTGGTCTGGGGCAGCTTGCCGGTGACCGCCGGAACGGCATGCGGTCCGTGACCGTTAAGCTGGAAAGACCCACTCGAGAGGCGCAGCACCGTGAGTAACCTGTTTTTCTGGATCATCATCCTGTCGTTCGTGATCCCGATGGCCATGCGCATGTACCGGAAATCGGTGGCCAAGCGGAACCACGACCAGAGCTTTCCCGGCCGGTACCCCGAGCAGTTCCCCGGTGCCGGCCAATATCCCGGCAGCCAGAACCCGGGCGGCCAGTTCCCCGGTTCCGCCGGGCCGCAGAGCAGGCAGCCGCGCGATGGCTACACCCAGCAGGACTACTACTCGGGCGGGTTCCGGCAGATCGGCCAGCAGGCACCGAACGTCCCCCAGCCCGGGCCCTACCAGTACGGCCAGCCGCCGGTCCCCGGCCAGGGCGGGCAGCCCTTCGGTCAGCCGCCGTACGGGGAGCAGCAGTTCAACCAGCCTCCCTACAACCAGCCCCAGCCCGGCCAGCAGCAGCCCGGCCAGCAGCAGCCCGGCCAGCAGCAGCCCGGGTACCCCGCGCCGGAACAGCGGGCAGCACCCGCCAGTCCCCCGCCGCCGTCGGCCCCGCAGGGATTCCGGGCCCGGAAACTCGCGGAACTGGACCAGAAGTACAGCAACGGCGAAATGTCCATGGAGGACTACATGGCCCGCCGCAGCGAAATCATGAACGGCTAGCCTGCGCCGCAGAAAGCCTCTAAGGGCCTCCGGGCGCCATCACGTCCCCGGGATCATCAATCAGAGGCTTGTTCGCGCCACCTGCCCGTGAGGGTTCGGATCCGCGGACAAGCCTCTGTTTTATGTGCGGGCCGCGCTGCTAGGCCAGGAACTCCGCCCGGAGCTGGGCGCCCAGCTGGCCGATTTCGGTAAGGAAGCCATCGTGGCCGATGGGCGCCTGGATGAGGTGGACCTCGACGTCGCCAGGCAGGGCCCGGGCCAGCTCGTGTGACTGGGACGGGAAGTAGAGCCGGTCCGATTCCACGGCCGCCACGAAGAACCGGGCGGTGGTCCGGGCGAGGGTATCGGCCAGGCTTCCCCGGCCGCGGCAAACGTCGTGGCTCATGAGCGCCTCGGTGAGGGCGATGTAGCTGTTCGCGTCGAAGCGCCGGACGAGCTTGCTGCCCTGGTGGTCCAGATAGCTCTCCACCTGGTACCGGCCCCTGCCGGCAAGGACCCCGCCCTGCAGCGGCGACTCCGAAGCCTGGGCTTCACGGCCGAAGCGGTACTCCAGCTCGGCGGCCGACCGGTAGGTGATGTGGGCAATGCGGCGGGCGAGCGCCAGGCCGTCCTCGGGGCAGGGACCGTCGTAGTAGTCGCCGTGGTTGAAGTTCGGGTCCTGGCGGATGGCCAGGGTCTGCGCCTGGGCGAACGCTATCTGTTCGGCCGTGCTGGCGGCTCCCACCGAGATGACGGCACAGCGCTGCACCCGTTCGGGGAACGTGACGGCCCATTCCAGGGCCCGGGCGCCGCCCATGGAGCCGCCCAGCACCGCGTACCAGCTCCTGATGCCCAGCTGGTCCGCCAGGCGGGCTTCAGCTTCCGTGCTGTCCCGGAGCGTCACCAGGGGGAACCTGGAACCCCAGGGCTTGCCGTCGGGGCCGGGCGAGGACGGCCCGGTGGAGCCGTAGCAGCCGCCCACAATGTTGATGGAGACCACGAAGAAGCGGTCAGTGTCCACGGGGGCGCCGGGCCCGGCCAGGTGTTCCCACCAGCCTTCCTCGTCGGTGTCCCCGCGGGTCACATGCGTGCTGCCGGTCAGGGCGTGCTCCACCAGGATGGCGTTGCTGCCATCGGCGTTCAGGGTCCCCCACGTTTCGTACGCCAGGGTGACGTCCGGCAGGAATCCACCGCCCTCGAGCTGCAGGCCACCGATGGAGGCATAGCGGACAATTCCGTGTTCGGGTGCGGTTGTACGGGCGACGGTAACCGTCATGGCAAGACCTCTTCTACGCGCTTGCCCGCCGTCGTTTACCGGCAGGCCAGGTCTTCACCCGGGGCACCCCGCCGCGGAAGGAGGGTTGCCGGCCAGCAAGCCGGGGCTGTCACTGGCACTCATGACCTGGTTCGAGTGTACGAAACACCCCCCGCTGATGGCCAAGCATGTGACTGGTTGTGACTTGGCGGTCCGCGCTGCCTTTCCCGGACGGCTGACCGGCGGAAAGGGAGGCCGGCCGCCTGGCCGGCCTCCCGCCGTCGTACGTCTTTGGCTTAGCCGGCCGCGCCCTTGGCGGCCCGGAAGCCCGCCTCAAGGTCTGCCAGGATGTCATCGATGTGCTCGATGCCCACCGACAGCCGCACCAGGCCGGGGGTCACGCCCGCTACCGCCTGCTGTTCCGGCGTCAGCTGGCTGTGGGTGGTGGAGGCAGGGTGGATCACCAGGGACCGGACGTCGCCGATGTTGGCGACGTGCGAGTGCAGTTCCAGGGCGTCGACGAACCGCTGCCCCGCTTCGGCTCCCCCGGCAAGGTTGAAGGCGACGACGGCGCCCGTCCCCTTGGGCCCGTACTTGCGGCCGCGCTCGTACCAGGGGCTGGACGGCAGGCCTGCGTAGGCGACGGATTCGACGTCGTCCCGGCGTTCCAGCCAGCGGGCCACCTCGGTGGCGTTGGCCACGTGGCGTTCCACGCGCAGGCTCAGCGTCTCCAGGCCCTGGGCGATCAGGAAGGCGTTGAACGGCGAGACGGCCGAGCCGAGGTCCCGCAGGAGCTGGACGCGCGCCTTGAGGATGTAGGACAGGTTTGCGCCGAGGAGGCCGTTTTCCCCGAGGTCCCTGCCGTAGACCAGGCCGTTGTAGGTGGGGTCCGGGGTGTTGAAGCCCGGGAACCGTTCCGGGTCCTTGCTGAAATCGAACTTGCCTGAGTCGACGATGACGCCGGCGATCGCCGCTCCGTGCCCGCCGAGGTACTTGGTGGCCGAGTGGACCACGATGTCGGCGCCCCATTCCAGGGGACGGATCAGGTACGGCGTGGAGAGGGTGTTGTCCACGATGAGGGGCACGCCGGCCTGGTGCGCCACCCCGGAGATGCCTTCGATGTCCAGGACGTCCTGGCGCGGGTTGGAGACCACCTCGCCGAAGAACAGCTTGGTGTTGGGCTGCACGGCGTCCCGCCACTGGTCCAGGTTGTCCGGGTCAGCCACGAACGTCACGGTGATGCCGAACTTCTTCAGCGTGTGGGCGAACAGGTTGTAGGTTCCGCCGTACAGGCTGGGGCTGGCCACGATGTGGTCGCCCGCCTCTGCGATGTTCAGGATGGCGAAGGTCTCCGCGGCCTGGCCGGAGCTGAGCAGCAGGGCGCCGAGTCCCCCTTCGAGGCTGGCGATGCGCTGCTCCACGGCCTCCTGGGTGGGGTTGCCGATGCGGGTGTAGATGGGGGCCAGTTCCGCCAGGGCGAACCGGTTGGCCGCGCTTTCGGCGCTGGGGAACACAAACGAGGTGGTCTGGTAGATGGGCAGGGCCCGGGCGCCGGTGGCGCCATCGGGCTCCTGGCCGGCGTGGATCTGGCGGGTTTCGAAGGACCAACCGTTGGACATTCAAGGCTCCTTTGACATGGGCCCGGCATGCTGTGAGCACCGCGGGCCGCGCTTGCCGCCCGGCCGTTGCCGGACAACCAGGTCCTCACCCGGGGCACCCCACCGCGGATGGAGGGTTGCCGGCCAGCGAGCCGGGGCTTGGCGCTGGCACTCATGACCTGCGCCCAGTGTAGGAACACCTTGGCGGCGGCGGACAGGATTGTGACGAACATGGTCTCCGCGGCTGCCGGCAGGGCGGAAAACTGATCCCCAAGAAAATGGAAATTTCGAGTAAGGCAACCCTAAGCTGAGAGCCCGATCACAAAGTGCCAAGATGTTGGCATGCGCATGGATCACGTCTCTTACGCCTGTGAACACGATGGCCTCGCGGCCACTACCGAACGAATTGCATCTGCCCTCGGCGTTGAGGCAGTGAAAGGCGGGGTACATCCCCGGTTCGGAACCCGGAATATGATCATCCCGCTCGCGGGCCACAAGTACCTCGAAGTGGTGGAGGTCCTTGACCACCCCGCCTCGGACAAGGCTCCCTTTGGACAGGCCGTACGGGCCCGTTCCGCGGCGGGCGGCGGCTGGATGGGCTGGTGCGTCGAAGTGGACGACCTCGCCCCGTTCGAGGAGCGCCTGGGCCGCGCGGCCGTCAACGGCAACCGCAAGTTCCCGGACGGCCGGGAACTGGTGTGGAAGCAGATCGGCATCCTGGGACTCATCGCCGACCCCCAGGTCCCGTACATGCTCAAGTGGCAAGGCGACCCGTCGCTGCACCCGTCCAACGCCTATGACAGCAGCCTCAAGATGAGCTGCCTGACCATCGCCGGCTCCGCTTCGCGGGTCACCGAATGGCTGGGCGAGCCGGTGGAGAAGCCGCTGGAGGACGTGGCTGTCGAATGGGTGGCCCCGCACGGCACCCCCGGCATCCTGTCCGTCACGTTCGAAACCGCCAATGGAGCCGTCACCCTCTGACCCTCCACCTGTGGTCCGGTTGCACACCGGACCACAGACGCGGACGCCTGTCCGCACCAGCTTCGGCCGCTATCAGCTTGTGACAACGGCGTCACCTGCTGATAGCGGCCGAATCCGTTTCCCGGCGAATCCACTCCCCCGGCGAGACCTGCCTACCCCAGGCCGACGGCCTTGCCGAACAGGCTGAAGCCCACGAACGCCACGATGTCCAGCAGCGCGTGCGCGATGACCAGCGGCATGACGCGTTTGGTCCGGGTGTAGATCCAGGCGAAGACAATGCCCATTACCACGTTCCCGATGAAGGGACCGAAGCCCTGGTACAGGTGGTAGCTGCCGCGCAGCACCGAACTGACGGCAATCGACAGCGGCACGCTCCACCCGAACTTGCCGAAGCGGTCCATCAGGTAGCCCACCACGATCACTTCCTCCACGATCCCGTGCCGGATAGCGGAGAGGATCAGCACCGGCACGGTCCACCAGTAGGCGTCCAGGGCGCTGGGGATGATGGCGGTGGTGATTCCAAGGGCACGTCCGGCAGCGTAGAGTCCCAGCGACGGGATGCCGATGAGTGCGGCCAGGCCCACCCCCTGGAGCAGGTCCTTGCCCGGACGGGCGAAGGTGAAGCCCAGTTTCGTGAAGGCTGATCCGGACCCCGCTCCAAGGTCCCCGGAGGCCGCCTGCCTGGAGCCCGCCAGGAAGTACAGCACCAGCAGGACCGGGACGAGGGCGAAGAAGATATCCAGGAGCTGATAGGTCAGGTCAAAGTATTCGCGGGTGCTCTGGGACCGGTTGAGCGTCGAGGTTCCCTCGGCCAGCGGTGCCCGGGTCATCTTGTCCAGGAGCTGCACTACCGAGTACACGGCGGACTGGCCGAGGGACAGGCCCAGGACAATCCAGACTTCGAACGCCAGGCGGCGGCGGGAGGGAACCAGCATGTACCCATCTTGCCCGCAGTTTCTGGACCGCGGCTGATGGCCCCGCCGTGTCAGGGCACGGGGGCGACGATGACCTCGGTGCCCTTGGCCTCGAAGGCGGCCTTGTCCCGCGGCGAGATGCCGGCGTCCGTGATCAGGCGGGTGAAGTCATAGCCGTCCATGGTGGCGAAAGCACGCACCCCCACCTTGGAGGAATCGGCAATGACATAGGACACCCGGGCGCGGCTGGCCAGGAGCGCGTTCACCGAGGCTTCCCCCTCCCCCGTGTTGGTGGGGCCCACCTCGGGGTCGATGCCGTTCACGCCGATGAAGGCGATGTCCAGGACCACCTTCTGCATGATGATGTCCGTGTACGGGCCCACCAGCTCGTAGGACCGAGGGTTGAGGATGCCGCCTGTCACCATCACCTTGATATTGGGCCGTACCGCCAGTTGCCCGGCGATGTTGATGGCGTTGGTGACAACGGTCAGCGTTGACTGGTTGGACGGAGCGTTCAGGTCTTCGCGGGTGGCCAGGATCTGGGCCAGTGCCGTGCTGGTGGTGCCGCCGCACAGGCCGATGACGGCGCCGGGTCGGATCAGGGCAGACGCGGCCCGGGCAATCTGCTCCTTCGCCTCGGCATGGTCGTCCCGGTTGTAGCGGCCGGGCAGGTCGTAGGCGAGGGCGCCGGTGGTGGCGCCGCCGCGGGTGCGGGTCAGCAGCCGCCGCTTGGCAAGGCTGTCCAGGTCGCGGCGTGCAGTGGCGGGCGAAACCCCGAGGGTGTTGACGATCTCATCCACTTCCACCTGGCCGGTCCTGGCAAGCAAGTCGAGGATGGCGGTCAGGCGGTCAGTGCGGGTCATGCGGGGCCTCTCGGTACAACGGCCACCGCTCCGGATGACGTTTCATGATCATAACAGACCCTAAATAATCATCTAACGTCAAAATGCGGTGGATGCTTCCGCTGTTTAACGTTGCCGGACACCGGCCCGCCACACAGCGTACGTCAACGGCATGCCCGGGCGGTAAGCGAGATGGGTCGCGGAGGGGGCGTTCAGCAGGTGCAGGTCGGCACGGTGTCCGACGGCGATGGAACCGACGGCGCGTTGGCCGTCGGCATCGGTGCCGCGATCCTTGTGCAGCGCCAGCGCGCCGCCATAGGTGGCGGCGCGCACAGCCTCGTGCACGCTGAGCCGCATCTGCAGCACGGCCGTGGCCACGCAGTAGGCCATGGAACTGGTGTAGGAGGTGCCCGGATTGCAGTTGGAGGCGAGGGCCACCTGGATGCCGGCATCCATCAGGGCACGGGCCGGGGCCAGCGGTTGACGGGTGGACAGGTCGCACGCCGGCAGGCAGGTGGCCACAGTCCCGCGCGTCCCAGACCCGGTGGCCGGGTCCCAGCCGGTCCAGGTTCCGGCCAGGGCGTCGATGTCGGCGCCCGCGAGGTAGTTGACGTGGTCCACGCTGGCGGCACCCATTTCAACGGCCAGCCGAACGCCCGGGCCCTCGCCCAGCTGGTTGCCGTGCACCCGCAGCCCCAGCCCGGCATCCCTGCAGGCCTGCAGGACGCGGCGGGACTGGTCCTCGGTGAAGGCGCCTTTCTCGCAGAACACGTCCGCCCACTGCACATACGGCCGGACCGCCGAGAGCATCGGCCCGCACACCAGGTCTGTATACGCGTCAGCGTCCTGGCCGGCGGGAACCAGGTGGGCACCCAGGTACGTGGCCTGGTCCGCGGCGGTGGAGGCAATCCGGGCGCTGCGCGCCTCCTGCTCCACGTCAAGGCCGTAGCCGGTCTTGGTCTCCAGGTAGGTGGTGCCCTGCGAGACGGCCTCGGCCACCCTGCCCAGGGCAAGCCGCGTGAGATCGAAATCGGAGGTGGCCCGGGTGGCGCCGACGGTCACCGCGATCCCGCCGGCCGAATACGATTCCCCGGCCATCCGTGCCTCGAACTCCGCCGTCCGGTCCCCCGCGAACAACAGGTGCGTGTGGGAGTCCACCCAGCCGGGCAGCAGGGCGCGCCGCCCCGCATCGACGGCGTCGTCAGCAGCGGGTGCACTGGCCGCCGGCCCAATCCAGGAGATGCGTTCGCCCTCGACCACCACCGCGGCATCCTTCAGGACCCGGTGCTCCAGGTCCTGGGTCATCAGCTCGGCGATGTTGGTGATCAGGATGCTCATGCCTATATTCTTCAGCGCCGGATGGACCAGCGTGTGGCTGCGAGCGCCTGCGCTGTCCGGGATTCCGGACCCGGGCCTGCCGGGTTGCCCGTTGTGCTGCCCAGGATCTGCTTCGCGGCCAGTTCAGCAATGGCGGCCGACGTCTGGAAGCCGTAACCGCCCTGCCCTGCCAGCCAGTAGAAGCCGGGCGCCTCGGCGTCGAATCCTGCTACGGGAACACCGTCGGCCGCCTCGGTACGCAGCCCCGTCCAGGCCTTGCGGATGCCGGAGATACCCAGCGTGGTCACCGCATTCAGCCGGCCCACCAGCCGCTCCACGTCCCCTGGCCGGGGCCGGGCATCCTCAGGCCCGCTGGGCACGTGTTCCGACGGGGAGATCAGCACGCCGTCGCCTTCGCGCCGGAAGTAGAAGGAATTGTCCGCTGCCGCCACCATGGGGCTGCCCTCCGGGAGGGGGCGTTCGACGGCGGCAATCGCGGCGGTGCGCCGGTACGGCTGGAGACCCAGCTTCTCCACGCCGCTGATAACGGCGAGTTCGTCGGCCCAGGCTCCCGCCGCGTTCACCAGGACCCCGGCTTCGAACCCCTCGGCGCCGGCACCCACCTGCCAGCCCGAACCGAGGTGCTGGGCGGAATGCACCCTGGCTCCGGTGATGATGTCCGCGCCGGCCTCCACGGCCCGCCGGCGGTGGTCCTCCAGCAGCAGGGGCGCGTTGCTGCCGAAGGATCCGTTATCCAGCCCGGCGGCGGCAGAGGATCCGGGGACCAGCGCCGGGCACAGCTGCAGCGCTTCGGCGTGGGTGATGGGCCGCATGGAGCCGCTGGCCTCCGCGTTCACCTCTTCCTCAGTGCCGATGAGCATGAAGCTGCGCGGGGTCAGGACGGGCTCGGGGAGTTCGGCATCGCGGGCGGCCATCAGCTCCAGGGTCCGGGCGGTCAGCTCCTGAACCACCGGCGGACCGTAGCTGGGGATGAGCTGGCGGGCGGAGCGGGAGGACGTGTGGTACGCCAGTTCCTGCTCCGCCTCCACCAGGGCCACGGTACAGTTCCCTGCCAGCGCCGAAGCGAGGGATAGGCCCGCAATGCCGCCGCCGACAATCAGGACATCGTAATGAGCTGCCATGCCATCATCCTTGCAGAGATATCCCCGTCCGGTACCCGGAAGATTCAGAGGCCCTTAGGCGGCTGTTTCCGCGCGGCTGGCGACGAACGCACCGACGCACGTTTCGACGTCGTCCGCTGAATGTGCGGCCGAGAGCTGAACCCTGATCCGCGCGGCGCCGCGCGGCACCACGGGGAAGCTGAAGGCGGTGACGAAGACGCCGTGCTGCAGCATCCGGTCGGCCACCTTGGCGGCCAGGACGGCATCGCCGAACATGACCGGGACAATGGCGTGCTCGCCCGGCAGGAGGTCGAAGCCTTCCTCGGTCATCCGGCGGCGGAAGAGCGCTGCGTTCTCGAAGAGCCTGCTCCGGAGGTCCGCCGAGTTCTCCACCAGGTCCAGCGCCTTGATGGTGGCGGCCACGATGGCCGGCGCCAGGGAGTTGGAGAAGAGGTAGGGGCGGGCCTTCTGCCGAAGCATCGCCACGATTTCGGAGCGGCCGGATACGTAGCCGCCGGAGGCCCCGCCCAGTGCCTTGCCGAACGTACCGGTGTAGATGTCCACCCGGTGGGAAACGCCGGCGTGCTCAGGCGTACCGGCCCCGGTCGATCCCATGAAGCCCACGGCATGGGAATCGTCCACCATCACCAGGGCGTCGTACTTTTCGGCGAGGTCGCAGATGGCTTCGAGCGGGGCGAGGAAGCCGTCCATGGAGAACACACCATCGGTGACGATGATGCGGCGGCGGGCGTCGGAGGCCTCCTGCAGCCGCGCCTCGAGTTCGGCCATGTTCTGGTTGGCGTACCGGTAACGGCGGGCCTTGCAGAGGCGGATGCCGTCGATGATGGACGCGTGGTTAAGGGCGTCGGAGATGATGGCGTCCTCGGGGCCGAAGAGCGATTCGAACACCCCGCCGTTGGCGTCGAAGCAGCTGGAGAACAGGATGGTGTCCTCGGTGCCCAGGAACCGCGAGACGCGGGATTCGAGCTCCAGGTGCAGGTCCTGGGTGCCGCAGATGAAGCGCACGCTGGCCATGCCGAAGCCGCGTTCATCCATGGCGTGCTTGGCGGCGCCGATGATGTCCGGGTGGTCCGCCAGGCCGAGGTAATTGTTGGCACAGAAGTTCAGGACGTCCGCGCCGGGCGCACCGATCCTGCCGGCGGTGATGTGGCTGGACTGGGGCGAGCTGATGCTCCGCTCGTTCTTGAAGAGCCCTGCAGTGCGGATGTCTTCCAGTTCGTCGCGGAGCTGGTCCTTGATGGAGGTGTACATGGGGTTCCTTAGAGTCGGGTCCAGTCGAGGACAACTTTGCCGCCGCTGCCGCTGCGGGCGATCTCGAAGCCCTTCTCCCAGTCTGTGGCAGGGAGGGTGTCCGTGACCACGGCGGAGATACCGGCGTGCAGGGCGGGGTTGGAGGACAGCATGGCGCTCATGGCGTACCAGGTTTCGTACATCTCGCGGCCGTAGATGCCCTTGAGCGTGAGCATGTGGGTGACCACCTTGCCCCAGTCGATGGTGATGTCCTGGCTGGGCAGGCCCAGCATGGCGATCCGGCCGCCGTGGTTCATGTTGTCGATCATTTCGGGCAGGGCCGAGGGGTGGCCGGACATTTCCATGCCGATGTCGAATCCCTCGCGCATTCCCAGTTCGCGCTGGGCATCCCGGACGCGGGTGGCGGAGACGTCGATGGTGAGGTCAGCCCCCAGCTTGGCGGCCAGTTCCAGGCGGGGCCTGGAGACGTCGGTGATGGCAATCTTGCGGGCTCCGGCGTGGCGGGCGACGGCGATGGCCATCAGCCCGATGGGCCCGGCACCGGTGATGAGGACGTCCTCGCCCACCAGCGGGAAGCTCAGCGCCGTATGCACGGCGTTGCCGAAGGGGTCGAAGATGGCGCCAAGTTCGGGGGTGACCGAAGGATCGTGGTGGACCCAGACGTTGGTTTCGGGAATGACGACATACTCAGCGAACGCACCGTCACGCTGCACGCCGACGCTTACCGTGTGGATGCACATCTGCCGGCGGCCGGCCCGGCAGTTCCGGCAGATGCCGCAGACGATGTGCCCCTCGCCGGAGACCCTGTCCCCCACCCTGACATCGCGGACGTCGGCGCCCACCTCCACCACTTCACCGTAGAACTCGTGCCCGGCAATGAGCGGGGCTTCGATCATGCCCTGCGCCCAGGCGTCCCAGGACTGGATGTGGAGATCGGTCCCGCAGATCCCCGTGGTCATCACCCGGATCTTCACATCGGCCGGGCCTGCTTCGGGTTCCGGGCGGTCAACCAGTTCGAAGCCGGCCTGCGGACCCGCCTTGTACAGAGCCTTCATCGGCTTCCTCGCTTCTTCGTCACGTGCTCGGCAGGAACCTGCCTTCCCCCATTAGAGACCCGGCAACGCTTTAGCACAATGGGAATTTTCTCAATCGACGATGTAGTAACCGCTAATGCGTAGACTGGTCTGATGGAGATCCACCAGCTTGAAATCCTGCGCGAACTCGGAGCCCTCGGCAGCGTCAAGGCGGTGGCCGACACCCTCATGGTCACCCCTTCGGCTGTCTCCCAGCAATTGGCACTCCTGCAGCGTTCCGTGGAGGTTCCGCTCACGCGCAAGGAGGGGCGGAACCTGGTGCTGACGGACGCTGGCCAGGTGCTCGCGGACGCCGGGGCCGCCGTCGTCAGTGCCATGGCGGACGCCCGGGCAGCCATCGGCAGCTACCACGGCTCGAGCGGCGGACGCGTCACCGTCAGCGGCTTCCACAGCGCCGGCCAGGCCGTGTTCGCCACCCTGGCCCGGATCCTGGAGGGCCCGGGCCAGCCCCAGCTCGAACTGTCCGACGAGGACGTGGCGCAGCAGGACTTTCCCGCGCTCACCGCCCGGTATGACCTGGTGCTGGCCCACCGGATGGACCACAGCCCGGGATGGCCCACGGAGCGGGTGACGGTGGTGCCGTTGCTGCACGAACCCCTGGACGTGGCCCTGCCCGCGGCGCATCCGCTCGCTGACAAGGCGGCGGTCACAGCGGACGACGTCGGAGGCGAGGCCTGGGTGACCAGCCACGCCGGGTACTCCCCCGCCGATGTCTTGTCCGCCGTCGCGGCCGTGTCCAGCCGGGAACCGACCATTGTGCACCGCATCAACGACTACTCCACCGTCGCCGCATTGGTGGCTGCCGGCGGCGTGATCGGGCTGCTCCCCCGGTACACCGCCGGCCCCGTCCTGCACCCGGACATCGTGCTGCGGCCGCTGAAGGGAATCAGCACCCGGCGGCGGATCGATCTGCTGGCGCGCCCGGAAAACCTGAAGCGGCGATCGGTGATGACGGTCTGCGAGGCGCTGCAGGACATCATGGCGGGGCTGGTGAAGCAGGGCTGACAGGTGCAGGGGCGCGGATCAGGCGCCGGAGCCCGAGGGGTTTCCCTGGCCCTGCCCATGCCCCTTGCCGTGTCCGTTCCCGTTTCCGCCGTGCCCGTTTCCATGGCCGCGTCCCAGGCCCGGACCAGGGCGGTCTCCGCCGCCCTCGGCGATGCGCTGGGCGGTTGCGGTGCCGCCGTCCCTGATACCTGAGACCCGGACCACGTCGCCGGTGGCGATGTCCGCGATGGTGCCGTTCCTGGTGACCTTCGTGTCCGCGGTGACCGTGTAGGCCTGGGTGAAGCCGTCCTCACTCTTAATGGTGATCGACGTGCTGCTGACGGCCTCCACCGTTCCGCGCTGTTCGAGGACGGTCTGGAAGGTTCCGTCCGCCTTTTTCACGACGCTCTCGCCGTGCTGGAACTGTGATCGCCCTGCTTTGTCGGGCCTTGCCTGCTTGCCGTCGTCGCCGGGCGCGGAAGGAGAAGCGGGCATGGAAGGCGCCGCGGACTGGGTGGGGGCGGGCGTGGGGGAATCCGCTGACCATGCCAGGGCTGCGCCGGCTCCGGTCAGCGAAAGGGCAACGGCCCCCGCCAGGAGTGCCTTCCGTGTTTTCAAGGTCTTCGGTCCCATGTCCGCCACTTCCTTCACCCGGCCTGCCGCCCGGCAGGCCCCGACGGATCCAGTGTAGGACCGTGCGGCGACAGTGGATACGGGTATTTTCCAACCGCCCCCGAGTGGGTCCTTAAAGCCCAACTGGGTCGCAGTAGATGTCGTTTTGAGGGCTCAAAACGACAATAACTGCGACCCAGTTGGGGGGGGTGACGCTACTAAGCGGTGACGCCCAGTCTCTCCAGGATGAGCTCGCGGACGCGGCCCGCGTCGGCCTGGCCACGGGTGGCCTTCATGACGCCGCCAACGATCGCGCCGATGGCCTGGACCTTGCCGCCGCGGATCTTGTCCGCGACGTCGGGCTGCGCGGCGAGGGCTGCGTCGATGGCTTCCAGCAGGGGTCCGTCGTCGGACACGACGGCGAGGCCGCGCTTCTCCACGATCTCCGCCGGGGTGCCTTCCCCGGCGAGGACGCCGTCCAGTACCTGGGCTGCCATCTTGTTGTTGATCTTGCCGGCTTCCACCATCTGCGCGAGTTCCACGATGGTGGCGGGCTGGACGCCCAGCTGGCCGGGGTCGACGTCGGCTGCCTTGGCACGGCCCACGATCTCGCCCATCCACCACTTGCGGGCCACGGAGGCGCTGGCACCGGCTGCGATGGTTTCCTCGATCTCGTCCAGGACCCCGGCGTTCACCACGTCGCGGAATTCGAGGTCAGAGTAGCCCCAGTCGGCCTGCAGGCGCTTGCGGCGCTCCGCCGGCGGCTCGGGGAGGGTGGCACGGAGCTCTTCGACCCATTCACGGGACGCCACCACGGGGACCAGGTCCGGTTCCGGAAAGTAGCGGTAGTCGTCGGCGTCTGACTTGGGCCGGCCTGACGTGGTGGTGCGGGTGTCCTCGTGCCAGTGCCGGGTTTCCTGGACCACCGGGTTGCCGGCGTCCAGAACGGCGGCGTGGCGCTGGATCTCGTAGCGGACGGCGTGTTCGACGGCGCGCAGCGAGTTCACGTTTTTGGTCTCGGACCGGATGCCGAACCGTTCGCGGCCGTGCGGGCGGAGCGAGACGTTGGCGTCGCAGCGGACGTTGCCGCGTTCCATCCGGGCATCGGAGACCCCGAGGTTCTTGACGATCTCACGGACCGCTGCCACATAGGCCTTGGCCAGTTCCGGTGCGCGGGACCCTGCCCCTTCGATGGGCTTGGTGACGATTTCCACCAACGGCACGCCGGAGCGGTTGTAGTCCACCAGGGAGAAGTCGGCGCCCTGGATCCGGCCGGCCGCGCCGCCCATGTGGGTCAGCTTTCCGGCGTCCTCTTCCATGTGCGCGCGCTCAATCTCCACACGGAATACAGTGCCGTCGGCCAGCTCGATGTCCAGGTAGCCGTCGTACGCAATGGGGTCCTCGTACTGGGATGTTTGGAAGTTCTTGGGGGTGTCCGGGTAGAAGTACTGCTTCCGGGCGAACGTACAGGACTCGGCGATCTTGCAGTTCAGCGCCAGGCCGATCTTGATGGAGGACTCGATGGCCGTCCGGTTGACCACCGGCAGCACGCCCGGAAGACCGAGGTCCACCTCGTTGACATTGGTGTTCGGCTCGTCGCCGAACACGTTGGGGGCAGAGGAGAACATCTTGGTTTTGGTGTTGAGCTCCACGTGGACCTCAAACCCCAGGACGGGATCGTACTTCTCCATGGCTTCTTCGAAGCTCAGGATGGTGTCGGTGCTCATTATTTAGCCTCCTGGGTTTCGAGGGTGCCGGACGTGGCGAGTTCGGGGGCCTGCGCGAGCAGCGGTCCGCCCCACTTGGCTTCCAGCAGCGATTCCAGCACGGCACCTACGCGGTAGAGCCTTGCGTCCTCGCGGGCGGGGGCCAGCAGCTGGATACCGACGGGGAGCCCGTCCTCGTCCGCGAGGCCGCCCGGGAGGGACAGCCCGGGGACACCGGCCAGGTTGGCGGGGATGGTGGCGACGTCGTTGAGGTACATGGCCAGCGGATCGTCCAGCTTTTCCCCGAGCTTGAACGCCGTGGTGGGCGCCGTGGGGGAAATCAGGACATCCGCCTGCTCAAACGCGGCGTCGAAGTCGCGCTGGACCAGCGTACGGACCTTCTGCGCCGAGCCGTAGTAAGCGTCGTAGTAGCCGGCGCTCAGGGCGTAGGTGCCCAGGATGATGCGGCGTTTGACCTCGTCGCCGAAGCCGGCGGCGCGGGTAGCGGCCATCACCCGTTCAATGGTGAGCGGCGGATCGGTGGGCAGGACCCGCAAACCGAAACGGACGCCGTCGAACTTGGCCAGGTTCGAGGAGGCCTCGGACGGCATGATCAGGTAGTAGGCACCGAGCGCGTACTGGAAGTTGGGGCAGGAGACCTCGACGATTTCCGCGCCGGCTTCCTTGAGCAGCTCCAGGGATTCGTTGAAGCGGGATTCGACGCCGGCCTGGTAGCCCTCGCCGTGCAGCTCCTTGATGATGCCGATCCGCAGGCCTTCGACGTTGCCGGTCTTTGCGGCGGCGACGAGGTCGGCCAGCGGCTCGGGCAGCGAGGTGGAGTCGCGGGGATCGTGGCCGCCGATGACCTGGTGCAGGAGTGCGGAGTCCAGCACGGTCCGGGTGACGGGCCCGATCTGGTCCAGTGAGGAGGCCATGGCGATGGCGCCGTAGCGGGAGACGCTGCCGTAGGTGGGCTTGACGCCCACGGTGCCGGTGACGGCGCCGGGCTGGCGGATGGACCCGCCGGTGTCGGTGCCTAGGGCCAGCGGAGCTTCGAACGCGGCGACGGCGGCAGCGGAACCGCCGCCGGAGCCGCCGGGGATCCGGTCCAGGTCCCAGGGGTTACGGGTGGGTCCAAAGGCCGAGTGCTCGGTGGAGGACCCCATGGCGAACTCGTCCAGGTTGGTCTTGCCCAGGATGGGCATCTTCGCGGCCCGCAGCCGCTTCACGACGGTGGCGTCGTACGGGCTGTGCCAGCCTTCGAGGATTTTCGAGCCGGCCGTGGTGGGCTGCCCGATGGTGACGATCAGGTCCTTGACGGCGATGGGAACGCCGGCCAGGTAGTGCAGTGCTTCGGCTTCCGCTCCGCCGGCGGCACGGATGGCGTCCACCTCGGCGGCGACGGCGAGCGCCTCCTCGGCGTTGACGTGCAGGAAGGCGTTGACGCCGCGTTCCCCGCCGTCCACTGTGGCGATCCGGTCCAGGTACGCCTGGGTGACTTCGACGGCGGTGACCTCGCCGGCGCGGAGCTTCTCGGCAAGATCGGCTGCGGACAGGCGGATCAGGCCCTCGGCAGCGGTGTTCTGTTCAGTCATGGTCTTTATGCCTCATCCAGGATTGCCGGGACCTTGAAACGGTTGTCGTCCGAGTCCGGAGCTCCGGACAGCGCCTGCTCGGCGCTGAAGGTGTGCCCCACGACGTCCTCACGGAAGACGTTGGTCAGCGGAATGGGGTGCGAGGTGGCCGGGACGTCGTCTCCGGCGGCTTCACTGACGGACTTGACCGAATCAACGATGACGGCGAGCTCGCCGGCCATCCTGTCCAGCTCTTCGGCACTCATCTCGATGTGAGCGAGCCGCGCGAGGTGCGCAACATCGTCACGGTTGATCGCAGCCATGGATCTCCCCTGCAAAGTTCGGATTGGTTTCCGATCCATTCTAGTGGGGAAACGCAGATGCCCGTCTGACGGCCCCCAGCGGGCGTCAGACGGGCACCTTTCGCTGCCGTTGGCCGGCCCCGGAGGGCCAGCCGCAGGCAGCAACAGACTAACCGATCCCGATGGCTCCGGTCAGCATGCCGATTCCCAGCATGACCAGGGACACCACGGCGGCGCGCCACAGGACCTTCTTGTGGTGGTCGCCGAGGTCCACCTTGGCCAGGGACACCAGCAGCAGGATGGCCGGCACCAGCGGGCTCTGCATGTGGAACGGCTGACCGGTGATGGAGGCCCGGGCCATTTCGGCGGCGCCGATGCCGTAGTGCGCGGCGGTCTCGCTCAGGACCGGCAGGACGCCGAAGTAGAAGGCGTCGTTGCTCATGAAGAACGTCATGGGGATGCTGAGCAGGCCGGTGATGACTGCCATGAGCGGGCCCATGCTGGACGGGATGATCTGCACCAGCCAGGCGGACATGGCTTCCACCATGCCGGTGCCGGTGAGCACGCCGGTGAGGACGGACGCTGCCATGACCATGCTGACCACGGCCACGATCGAGGAGGAGTGTGCCACGAGCTGGGCGCCCTGGTCCTTGACCTTGGGGAAGTTGACCAGCAGCGCAATGGCGGAGCCCACCATGAAGACGTAGGGCAGCGGCACGAGGTCGGCGATGAGCATGGCCATGACGGCCACGGTCAGGCCCAGGTTGAACCAGAACAGCTTGGGGCGCAGCGTGCTGCGGTTGGGATCCAGTGCAGTGTCTGCCATGGCGGCGTCGTGGTCGTCCACGAGCGTCTCGGTGCGTTCGAGCACTGCCACGGAACCGCCGTCGACTGAACCGCCTGCGGGGGCTGCCCCGCCGGGGGTGTTGCCCTTGCTTCCACGGCCTGCGCCGGAACCGGCGGCCGGGCCGTCGGGAGCACCGCCGTCGAACTCTGCTGCGGTATCGGGTACGCCCCAGATTTCAGGCTGGGTGCTGCGGAGGCGGTTGCGTTCCTGCAGGCCGAGGATCCAGGCGAAGACGAGGACCACAACGATGCCGCCGATCAGCGACGGGATCATGGGCACGAAGACATCGTTGACGTCGATCTTCAGTGCGGTGGCGGCGCGGGCCGTGGGACCGCCCCACGGGACGATGTTCATGGTGCCGTTGGCGAGGCCGGCGACGCAGGTGAGGACCACGGGGCTCATCTTCAGGCGCAGGTAGATCGGCAGCATGGCCGCGGTGGTGAGGATGAAGGTGGTGGAGCCGTCACCGTCCAGGGAGACAGCGGCGGCCAGCAGGGCGGTGCCCAGTACAACCTTGGCGGGGTCGTTGCCCAACTTGCGGAGGATGAACTTCACCAGCGGGTCGAACAGCCCGACGTCGATCATCAGGCCGAAGTAGATGATGGCGAACATCAGCAGGGCCGCGGTGGACGTCATGGACTTCATCGAGTCCAGGACCATGTCCCCGATGCCGAGGCCGGCACCTGCGAAAAGGCCAAAAACGGTGGGGACGATGATCAGCGCCAGCACTGGCGTCAACTTCTTCGTCATGATCAGCACCATGAACACCGCGATCATGGCGAATCCAAGTATTACCAGCACAGCCGGCTCCTTCTTGTGAACGGCACCACAGCGTTGTGATGCGTGCTACAGACTGTAGGGTGGCGGACGTCACGGCCGTGCCTTTGGCTCAATTGATTGGCATACTGCTTATTGGGAGCATTTTGCTCATTGTGCTCACGCGGTATCCATACTGAAGATCCCGCGTAGGAGACGCCGTAGTTGAAGGCCGCCAGGCCCGTGCCAGTCAAGGAGGATCATGCAGCGCTCCGTGCCGCGCACCCCGCTGCGGTTCTCCACCCAGACCCTCCTGTTGCAGCTGGGCGTAGTGCTTTTGGTGGTTCTGCTCAGCGCCGCGGTCCATACCTGGCTCACTTATGACCGGGTGGGCAGCGAAGCGGAAAACCAGGCCCTGACGCTGGCACGCACGGTGGCCTCGGATCCCGAGGTGCGCGCCGATGTGCTGGCCATCAGCGGTGAAGAGGGCACTCCCCCGGCGTCTGAGCTGGCGTCCGGTCCCCTGCAGGTTTCCGCCGAAGCGGCGCGCACCCGCACCGGGGCACTGTTCGTGGTGATCACCGACGAAGAGGGCATCCGCCTGGCCCACCCGGACCCCCAGCGGCTCGGCGAAAAGGTCAGCACCGATCCGTCCGAGGCGCTGTCGGGACAGGAAGTGACCACCCGGAACACCGGAACGCTGGGGGCATCGGCGGGAGCGAAGGTCCCCGTCTATGCCGCGGACAACTCCACAGTGGTGGGCGAGATCAGCGTCGGCTACTCGATGGAAACGGTGGGCCAGAGCGTCGCCCGGGACATCGGCCCCGTGGCGCTGACCGCCGCCGGCGCCCTGCTGGCTGGCATCCTGGGCTCGTTCCTGCTGCGCCGCCGGCTGCAGCGGCTCACGCTGGGGCTGGAACCGGAGGAGATCAGCACGCTGGTCCACGACCAGGTGGCCGTGCTCCAGGGCGTGGACGACGGTGTCATTGGCGTCTCCGCAGACGGCCGGGTGAGCGTGTTCAACGCCGCGGCGCAGCGCATGCTCGGGCTGCCGGACCTGGCCGGCACACGCTGGGAGGATGCCCCGGTGCCGGACCAGTTGACCTCCCTGACCAGCCCGGACCGGCCGGCCGCCGATGCCGTGGAGCTGGTGGCCGGCGGGCGGGTGCTGGTGGCCAATGCCCGCAAGGCCCTGCACGGGCGCGAGGACCTGGGATGGGTGGTGATGCTTAGGGACCGCACCGAACTCCAGGAACTCACCCGGCAGCTGGACGCCGTGGGCACCATGTCCACCGCGCTCCGCGCCCAGCGCCACGAATTCGCCAACCAGCTCCACACGCTGGCAGGGTTCATGAGCATCGGCCAGCACCGGCAGGCACGCGACTACCTCGCCACCCTGGCCGCCACCGGGCCGCTGAAGTTCCCCGTGGAGCAGGCCGAGCTGCTCCAGGACCCCTACCTCCAGGCCTTCGTGGGTGCCAAGGGCGTGGAGGCTGACGAACGGGGCGTGTCCCTGCGGATCGGTCCGGAAACCCTGGTCCGGGGCCAGGTGACCGAGGCGCAGGACGTCACCACGGTGCTGGGCAACCTGATCGACAACGCGGTTAACGCGGCCGTGGCCGGTGCTGCAGCGGAGAAATGGGTTGAGCTTGAGGTGCTGGACGAGCCAGGCGACGACGGCGGGACGCTGCACGTCGTGGTCGCGGACTCGGGTGACGGGCTGGCCGAGGGAACGGACACGGAGGCGGTGTTCGCCGAAGGGTTCACCACCGCCACGGGCGCGCTGAACAGAAACAACCGTAACGGCGGCGGGCAGGGCTTCGGACTGGCCCTCGCCCGGCAACTGGCGCGCCGCCGGGGCGGAGACGTCACGGTCCTGGACCGCGGCAGCAGCGGCGGGCCCGGCGCGGTGTTCATGGCCACCCTGCCGCACACCACCGCGGGCACTGCCGCACAGACTTCCGATGAAGGAAAGGACCAGAATGGCTGACGACTTCCGGGTGCTGATCGTGGACGACGACTTCCACGTCGCCAAACTGCACGCCGCCTACGTGGACTCGGTGGCCGGATTCCTGGCGCTGGCCCCTGTGGGGACTGCGTCACTGGCCTTGCAGGCCATCCACAGCCTCCGGCCGGACCTGGTGCTGCTGGACGTCTACCTGCCGGATGCTTCGGGGCTGGACCTGCTGCAGCAGCTGGACGTGGACACCGTGATGCTCAGCGCCGCGTCAGACACCGCATCCGTCCGGGTGGCCTTCCGCCGCGGCGCCCTGGGTTACCTGCTGAAGCCGTTCACGGCAGATGCGTTGTCACAGCAGCTCCGGTCCTATGCCAGGTACCGGCGGCTGCTGGCCCAGCCGGGGGCCATGGACCAGGAGTCCCTGGAACGGGCCAAGAGGTCGCTCATCCCGGGCGACGTCACGCCGTCGGCCAAACCGCGCTCCGCCACCGAGGCTGCGGTGCTGGATTCGCTGGAACCGGGCCAGCAGTACTCCGCTGCGGAGGTCGCGGCGCGGGTGGGCGTTTCGCGGGCCACGGCGCAACGGTACCTGTCATCGCTGGCGGACGATGGCGCCGTGGACATCCAGCTCCGGTACGGGACCACCGGCAGGCCGGAGCACCGCTACGGCCTGCCGGTGGCGTGACACCGGTCCGGCAGTCAGGGCAGCTCAGGCGCTTTTCTGGGCCACCAGTTCGATTTCGACCAGCATCTTCGGGTCGAGGAACGGCAGGACGTGCACCAGGGACAGGGTGGGGCGGATCTCGCCGAAGACCTCGCCGTGGGCACGGCCGGCGTCTTCCCACTGACTGATGTCCGTCAGGTACAGCTTGGACTGGACCACGTCCTCGTAGCCGAACCCGGCATCGGCGAGGACATCGCCCAGTTTCTGCAGGATGAACTGCGTCTGGGTGTAGAAGTCGTCGCCCACGATCCCGTTTTCGCCGCTTGCCGCGGTGGCCGAGATGTACAGGGTGTTGTCCACCTGGACGGCGCGGGAGTAGCCGAGGGACTGTTCCCAGACGGAACCGGTGCCGTAGGTTTTGCGCATAGCGGGGCCTTTCAACAGTGGAATGCGGGTCGGCACCACTGTAGGGCGGCTACAGGTCCAGCCGGTAAACCAGCAGCTTTATGTCGGTTCCGGGCACAAGCCAGTCGCGTTCGGGGACCCGGCGGAAGCCCGTGGTGCGGTAGAGGCCGTGGGCGCTTTCCCAGGTCTGGCCCGTGGTGAGGGCCACTGCGTTGATCCCGGGAAGGGACCGGGCGTGCTCGATGATGGCCTCCACCATTGCCCGGCCGGCACCGCTGCGCTGCACGGCGGGGTCCACCACCAGCATCCGGAATTCGAGCTCATCCGGCAGGGCGATGTCCGCATATGGCTCGCCCGCCAGCGCCAGGGTTACTGATCCAACTACCGCTCCCCCGCGTTCGGCGACCCAGATGGTCGCCTGGCCGGCGCGGTCCGCGACGTCCTGGACCTTGACCATGTAGGGGTGCGCGGCGTCCTCGAAGTAGCCGGCGGCGAGGTAGGAATCGCGGGTGATGCGGGCAACGGCGTCGTAATCCGGTTCGACGGCGCTGCGGATGGTTATCTGCGGATGCACCCGTCAATGGTAGTGCTGCCGGGCGTGCCGACGGACGGAAACAGCGTTTTCCGTGATTGAACTATCACTCTGCGGATGCCGCCCAGTCCGGGCGTGCCACCGGAACCGGTGCCACGGTCAGAGCGGGAACCTGCCCGAAAGCTCCAGGCCGGCAGCACAGGTCCAGGCGTCCAGCCGTTCCTGGTCTGAAGGGCCGCCGTCCAGCGGACTGGTGAGCCGCGGACGCCGCACCCAGCACCCGGCTTCCTCGGCGATGAGGGCACCGGCCGAGAAGTCGTGCTCGTTCAGGCCCCGTTCCCCGTAGGCGTCGTGCGTCCCGTCGGCCACCATGCAGAGGTCCAGCGCCGCCGAGCCGAGCCGGCGGACGTCGGCGAAGCCGTCAGCCAGTTCGGCGAACTGGGCGGCCTGCTGGGACCGGACCGCCGGGTCGTAGCTGAAGCCCGTGGCCAGGATCTGGCCCGTCCGGCCCGGCACCGGACCGTCCAGCCGGGTGGTCCGGCCGCCTTCCTCCAGCCAGGCGCCGGCGCCGCGGGCAGCGTAGTAGACGCGGCCCAGGGCGGGGGCGTTGACGACGCCGGCCAGCCAGGCGCCGTCGGCATCGGCCACTGCCACGGAGGTGGCGTAGTAGACGATGTTCCGGATGAAGTTGGTGGTGCCATCCAGCGGGTCGATGGACCAGCGGTAGCCGGTGGGATTCGCGGGGCGGGTGGTCCCGTGTTCTTCCCCAGTGATGCTGTCCCCGGGGCGGGCGGCCGTGATGACCTCCCGCACGGCATTTTCCGCCGCCAGGTCGAAGGCGGTGACCCAGTCGCCGGCCGCCCCCTTGTTGCTGACGCCCAGTGCTTCGCCGTTCCGTCCGGACAGGACACGGGCACCGGCCCGGGCCGCTTCCTTCGCGACGTCCAGGAACTCCTCCGGCCCGGTCATGCCTTCTCCTCCACTGCTGCTGCGTTCTCTTCTTCCAACGCGGCGCTCTCCTCCGAGGCGTCGTCGCCGTCGGCTTCCGCGGTGTCCCCCACCGCGGCGGGGCCGCCGTCGAGCAGCAGCCGGAAGCCGTCCTCGTCCAGCACGCGGATCCCCAGCTGTTCCGCTTTGTCCAGCTTGGTGCCGGCGCTTTCACCGGCCACCACGTAACTGGTGTTCTTCGAGACGGACCCGGAGGCCTTGCCGCCGCGTATCAGGATGGCTTCCTTGGCTTCGTCCCGGCTGAAGTTGGGCAGCGAGCCGGTCACCACCACCGTGAGCCCTTCCAGGGTGCGCGGCGTGGACTCATCCCGCTCATCCTCCATGCGGACACCGGCGGCAGCCCAGCGGTCCACGATCTCGCGATGCCAGTCCTCGGCGAACCATTCCTTCAGCGCGGCAGCGATGGTGGGTCCCACCCCGTCGACGTGGGCCAGTTCTTCCTCGGAGGCAGCCCGGATACCGTCCATGGTGCCGAAGGCCTGGGCGAGAGCGCGCGAAGCGCGGGGGCCAACGTGCCGGATGGACAGCGCCACCAGCACCCGCCACAGCGGTTGGCTCTTGGCCTTCTCCAGTTCCTTGAACAGCTTCTCCGTGCTGGCGGTGGGCTTCGACGGGGACTTGGCCGTGCCCTTGCTGTAGAAGTAGGGCACCAGCTCGTACTCGCCGGTGGCAACCCCCTTGGACCGCTTCTCCCGCCGGATCTTCACGTCGGCGAGGTCTTCCCGGGTGAGGTCGAACAGCGCGGCCTCCGATGTCAGCGGCGGCACGTCCGGCTCGGTGGGCTGCGTCAGCGCGATGGCGGCTTCCCAGCCCAGCGCCTCGATGTCGAACCCGCCCCGTCCGGCGAGGTGGAACACCCGCTCGCGGAGCTGGGACGGACAGGATTTCCCGTTGGGGCAGCGGATGTCCACGTCCCCTTCCTTGGCCGGTGCCAGCGGCGTGCCGCAGGCAGGACATTCGGTGGGCATCACGAAATCGCGGACGGGCGGGTCCTGCTGGTCGCGCAGTGCCAGGACGGGTCCCACGATTTCGGGGATGACGTCGCCGGCCTTGCGGAGGACCACGATGTCGCCGATCTTCACGCCCTTGGCCTTGACCACGTCCTGGTTGTGCAGGGTGGCCATCTCCACCGTGGAGCCGGCCACCTTGACCGGTTCCATCATGCCGAAGGGGGTCACCCTGCCGGTGCGGCCCACGTTGACCTGGATGTCGAGCAGCTTCGTGTGCACTTCCTCCGGCGGGTATTTGTAGGCCACCGCCCAGCGCGGCACTCGGGTGGTGTAGCCGAGGGCCCGCTGGGTGGCGAAGTGGTCCACCTTGATGACGATGCCGTCGATTTCGTGGAGGAGTTTGTGGCGCTGCTCGCCGTACTTGCTGATGAACCCCAGGACATCGGCGCGGGCCTCCAAAATCTCGAAGTAGGGGCTGACGGGCAGGCCCCATTCCTTGAGCAGGGCGTAGGTTTCGGACTGGCTGCGGGCTTCGAGGCCTTCACGGGCGCCGATGCCGTGGACGAACATCTTCAGAGGCCGTTTGGCGGTTTCGGCCGGGTCCTTCTGCCGGAGCGAGCCTGCCGCGGCGTTCCGGGGGTTGGCCAGCGGCGCCTTGCCGGCTTCGATCAGGGCCTCGTTGAATTCGGCGAACGCCTTGGAGGGGATGAATACCTCGCCGCGGACTTCCACTTCCGACGGGTAGCCTTCACCGCTCAGTTGCTGCGGGATCTCCTTGATGGTGAGCACGTTGTGGGTGATGTCCTCACCCGTGGTGCCGTCACCGCGGGTGGCGGCCCGGACCAGTTTCCCGTCGCGGTAGAGCAGGTTGACGGCGAGTCCGTCGATCTTGAGCTCGGTCAGCCAGGCGGCCCTGGCGGTGCCGTCCCCCAGCTTGGCGATGCTGGCTTCGGCCCGGTTGAGCCAGGCTTCGAGTTCCTCGATGGAGAAGACGTCTTCGAGGCTGTACATCCGCTGCAGGTGTTCGACGGCGGCAAAGGCTGCCGAGGCTTCCCCGCCCACTTCCTGGGTGGGCGAATCATTGGCCACCAGTTCCGGATGCAGCGCCTCGATTTCTTCCAGGCGGCGGAACAGGGTGTCGAACTCAGCATCGGACACCAGGGGCGCGTCGTCCTGGTAGTACGCGAACCGGTACTTCCTGATGAGGTCCGACAGGTTCTCGTATTCCTCCCGGATGGCATCGGACGGGATGCTTTCCCGTCCGTTCTGCGCGGCGGTCCCGGTGGCGGTCTGTTCTGCGGTGCCTTCTCCTGTGCTCACAGACCTATCTTGCCCTACTGCTACGACAGCCAGCCGTGTCAGTGAGTGCGCGGGCGGTTCCTGATCCACCAGGTGAACGCACCACCGCCGGCGCCCACCAGCAGGACGCCCGCGGCCACCACGGGAAGGTCGAGGCCGCCGCGGCCGGACATTTCCGCGCGGGACACGGCTGCGGCCTGGGTTGCCTTGGCGGAGGTGGTCACCGGAGTGTTCCAGGCGGAGCCCGACGACGGCGCAGCGGTCATCGGGGCGGCGCCGCCCGGGCTGGTGGCTGGAACGGACGGGTCCGGCAACGTTTCCGGGTTCGTGCCGGCGGTGCCCGGCCCACCCGTCGCGGTGGGGCCGCTGGTGGGCGGCGGCGCAGCGGGACCCGTGGATGTAGGGGCAGCCGACGTCGGCAGGACCGGCTGGGGCGCAGGAGTGGCCGGTGTCGGTGAGCCCGGCCGGTCGGCCGGTTTCGTCCTGGTGGGCCGCACGGGCTCGGTGGCCGGGCTGGTGGGTTCCTGGCTGCAGTCGTCCCCGCAGCCGGGCGCGGTGGTGGCGGTCGGCGATCCTGTGGGTTCAGGTGAATCGGCCAGGGCGGCGCCTCCGGCGGGGAGGGTTATCGAGGCGGCCAGGACGGCTGCGGACGCCGTGGCCAAGACAGCGCGGAGCACTGGAGAAGAGGGGGGCATTGTACCTTTCAGGGTCCGCAGTCCCCCGCTGCGGCTATCTGGTTCCTTTCCAGTCTTCTACAACGCGCCGAAGGGCCGCAAATCCATCGATTGTGCGGCCCTCCCGTGATAAGCGATTCAGTCCCGGTTTTCCGGCGGCAGCGCCACCTGGATTTTCCGGGCCTTTCCGCGGCCCACAATGTACCCGCGGCCGGGGATGAATTCGGGGCTGACCCGTCCCAGCGAAGTGTTCAGCAGGCTGTCGCCCTCGATGTCACCGGGGTTGAGCAGCAGGCCCCGGCGGCCGGACTTGAACGGCTGGGCAAGCTGCCAGGCCGAGGACCAGGTGGACGACTCGGACTCGCCAACCACCCACTGATCAGCCTTGATGGAGGCCGTGACCAGCTGCGCCATGCCGGATTCGGCCATGGTGTCGGTGAACTCCGTCAGGCCCTCGATGAAGATAGCGAGCCGTCCCGGGTTGCCGGAGGAATGCTCCACCAGGTCCTCCACCACGTCGGCGAGGTCGTCCGGGCCCACCACCGAGCGGTTCCACAGCGGCAGTGAGGCCACGGCGGAACGGCGGGCACCGATGTAGATCAGTTCCACCTCCGGGTTGGAGCGGCGGAGGGCGTAGGCGAGGGTGACCAATGCCACGGTCCGGCCGGCGCCTGGAGGGCCGCCCACCAGCAGGGGTCCGCGGGCCATGATCTCGGCGGGCTGGAGTGTTTCGTCGTCGACGCCGATGACCGGCAGTTCCGGACTGCCGGCGGGAAGGACGTCCAGGTCCACCTGGTCCGGGAGCCGCTCGATGCCGGGGGCGGTGTCCAGCCCCTGACGGAGCATCGCTTCACTGAGCTTGTGGACTTCGCGCGCCTGCAGCGCCAGGTTGGAGTTCCCGCCCAGCACGGCAAGCTGGACTTCCAGCCCGTCCAGCAGACCGCGCCCCGGCGGAGACGTGGCGCCGAGGACATCCCGGGGAACGTCCATCGAAATGTAATCGTCCTCGGAGGACATGCGCAGTACCAGGCGCCGCTGGATGGAGGCGAGAAGCGATGCCGGGACGGCGTTGGGACGGTCACCGGAGACCACCAGGTGGATTCCGAGGGTGCGGCCGTCGGTGGCCAGCTGGAGGAAGATGTCCCACAGCCCGGACAGGCGGCTGTGTTCGTAGGCTTCGCGGAACGCGGACATGCCGTCCACCAGGACGAAGATCCGCTTTTCGTCCGGCCGGTTGGCCAGCCTGCGGTACTCGACGATGGTGGACGCCCGGACCTCGGCGAAGCGGGCGGAACGCTGTTCGGCGATGTCCCGCAGCAGGCGCAAAAGCCGCCCCACGCGCTCGACGTCGTCGCCGTTGATGACCTCACCCACGTGCGGCAGCTCTTCGAGCATCCGCAGGCCTGACGAACCGCAGTCGATGCCGTACACGTGCACGGGGCCGCCGCGGGGCGTCACGGCCGCGGCGATGGCAATACCGCGCAGCGCGGCGGACTTGCCCGAGCCGCCTGTGCCGTAGATGGCCATGTTGCCGTCCCGGTCCGGTTCGTAGAACACGGTGGGCTGGTCCTGGCGGACCGGGTCGTCTGCCACGCCAAGGAGCAGCTGCTCGTCCGTACGGGGGTTGGGCAGCTTGGAGAAATCGTAGGTCTTTGCAAGCTCGTCCAGCCACGGCTTGCGGGGCGGGGCGATGGCAAGGACGTCCGCCGCCCGCACGATGTTGGCGGTCATCCGGGCAATGTCGTTGGGCCCTGCGGGTTCAGCCGCTGCAGGCTTTTTCGGCGCCGGCGCCTCCCAGCTTGAGCCCGAGCCGAAGGCCATCTCCACGATGTCGATCTGCGGCCGCTGCGGTTTCTCGGTGGTCCAGCCGCCGGCGTAGCCGGTCTGGAAACCCTGGATCCTGCCCGGGCCGGTCTTAGCGGCCCCGCGGCCCGGAATGCCCGGATCGAAATACGCCGCATCCGGGACTCCCAGGATGTCCGTGGCGTCATCCTCATCTGCCATGCGCAGCGCCACGCGCAGGTTGGTGTTTGCACGCAGGCTGTCCTTGATGACGCCGGCCGGGCGCTGGGTGGCCAGGATAAGGTGCAGGCCCAGCGACCGTCCGCGGGCGGCCACATCCACCACGCCGTCCACGAACTCGGGAACTTCGTTGGCGAGCGCCGCGAATTCGTCCACGATGATAATCAGGTACGGCGGCGCGTCGGGATCGGCTTCGCGCTGCAGGGCCAGCAGGTCCTTCGCCTTTTTCCGGTTCAGCAGCTGCTCGCGGTAGTGGAGCTCCGCGCGCAGCGATGTCAGTGCCCGCCGCACCAGGTGCGGCGACAGGTCGGTGACCAGGCCCACGGTGTGCGGCAGGTTGATGCAGTCGGCGAACGCAGCACCGCCCTTGTAGTCCACGAACAGGAAGCTGACCCGGTCCGGGCTGTAGGCGGAGGCCATGCCCATCACCCAGGACTGCAGGAACTCGGACTTGCCCGCACCGGTGGTGCCGCCCACCAGGGCGTGCGGCCCTTCGTTCTTCAGGTCCAGGTACAGCGGTTCGACGCCCTTGGATCCCACCAGGGCACGGAGCGTGCCGTTGTCCTTGCGGTTGGCAACCGCGGAGGAGTGCAAGGAGTTGTTTTCCGACCAGCGCTCGGCCACGGCCTGCGGGTTGTCCAGGAAGTCCTTGCCGATCAGGGTGGCGTAGGACACGGCGCGCGGCAGGTCGGAGTCGTCGTTGACGGGCTTGCCCACGTCGACCACCGGCGCGAGCATGCGGGCCAGCTGGCCCGCCAGCTCGGCGTCGACGCTTTCGCAGCTCACCGGGTAGGTGTGCCGGCCCAGGCGGACCTGGCCGGTGGTGGTGCCGTGGTCGCCGTCCACCACCATGAAGTCCCGGCAGGCAGCCGGGAGGGCCTGGATGTCGGTGGCCACCCACATGACGTGGACGCCCGAGTCCGGTCCCCGTTCGGCGAGCCGGGTGAGGCGCCCGCGGTCCACCGGCGCGTCGTCTTCCACGATCAGCAGCACCGTGGGCAGCACGGGTGCTTCGAGTTCGTGCTTGGCGGGGTCCATCTCCTGGCGCAGCTCGGGTGCCTGCCGCTTCACAGCGGCCTCCCGCGCGTCGAGCAGGTCTTCAAGCCGGGCCAGCAACGATGAGCCGCCGGCGGACCCTGCGGCCAGGTGGTCTCCGGACAGGGGGCTGTGGCCGGAGCCGACGTGCGGCAGCCACTGCAGCCAGTCCCAGCGCTCGCGCGACTGCGCAGAGGTGATGGCCGTGAGGACCACTTCGGCGGGCGAGTGGAGGCCCACCAGCTGCAGGACGATGCCGCGGGCCACGTCGTCCACCAGGCCGCGGGCGCCGGCGATGCCCAGGGACCCGGAGGTGCGCAGCTGCGAGACGATGGGGACGCCTTCGATCTCCCGGAACTGTTTCAGGCAGTCCTGGATTTCCCGGGCGTACTGCACCTCGGTGTCGTTGTTGGACGGTTCTTCGAGCCGGACCCGGGAGGGTGCGGTGCCCAGGCCGAACCGCAGCCCCAGGAAGGTTTTGTGTTCGGGGCGGTGCGTCCACAGCAGCGGGCCGAGCTTGTAGATCGCGTCCACGGTGTCGCTGACGGACGGCGCTTCCTGCAGCCGGACGGCACGCTCCACCTTCTGCAGCTCGGTGATGTCCTCGCGGAAGGCAGCCATCGACGCACGGAAGTGCTTGTGGCCTTCCTTCTGCTGCTTCCTGTTGCGCATCTTCTGGTCCACGTAATGGCCGATGATGAACAGCGGCATCATCATCATGAAGATCACGGACAGCGGGTTGCGGGTGACCGCGAAGATGACTCCGCCCATCATCAGCGGCGCAATCAGCATGATGTAGGGGAAGGGGTGGTCCTCCGGCCGTTTGGGTCCGGACGGGACCACGCGCTTGGGTTCCTCGAACCGCGGAACCACCCGGGGTGAACGGTTGAAGTCCACCAGGGGCGACGTCGGTGCTGCCGCCCGGTTGTGGCCCAGCGGCACCACCGTGACGGTGGTATCGCCCAGGGTGACGGTGTCGGACGAGTTGAGCCGTGCGCGGGTCACCGGCAGGCCGTCCATGAGCAGGCCGTTGGCGGAGTTGGTGTCCACGATTTCGACGCCCTCGGCCACCGTGATGCGGGCGTGCCGCTTGGAGGTCAGGGGGTCGGTGAGCCTGATGTCCACGTCCCGGTCCCGGCCGATGTAGCTGGTGCCGGTGGGCAGCGAAAATTCCTTGCCGACGTCGGGCCCGGACAGCACGCGCAGGGTGGCAGCGGCAGGACCGCGTCCGGCGCCGGCCTCATGGAACTGGTCGCTGACCTGGGCCAGCGAAACCACCGACCCAGGCCTCAGGCCGGACTCCAGGAGGTTGTCTTCGCGGGCCAGGACGTTGCCGCTGATGCCGCCGCCAACGAACGCTTCCTCGATGCGCAGGGACAGGTTCTCCGGTGCGGGGCGTCCCTTTCGGTCCGGGTCCGCAGCCCAAAGGACTGTGGCAATGTCCGCCACCGTGGCCAGGCCGTCCACGGTGACGGCCAGGTCTTTGGTTTCCGCCGGGTCCCGGCGGAGTGTCAGCCGGATCCTCATCCTTCGTCCACGCCCCTCATCTTTTCCAGCAGGTACAGGTCATCGGGGGTTACCAGGTGGGAGGTAACGGCGTGCTCCACCAGGCGGGCACGCCGGTTGGTGGCGAGCTTGCCGCCGCCGCCGCGCAGGCCCACCACGCCCACGCGGTCGAGCTTGTCGCAGACGTTGTCGAGTTTGCGGTTGAACCGGGTCAGCGCCCAGCCAAGGGTCTTCGCGGCGGCCGCCGACGACGGGATGGCGCTGAAGCCGGTGCCCTCGCGCCGCAGCATGGGCTCCGCCAGTGCCACGATCAGTGCCTTCTGGGAGTCGGTGAACACCACCGGGCCGATGGTGGTGTCGCCGCTGCTGTCACCGTCCCTGGCTTCCTGCCGGAAGGACGGGGTCTTCAGGTGGACGGCGAACTCGTAGGTGGTGGGCCCGGCCGTGAAGATGATGTTGGTGTGGCTGAAGACCAGCGGGATCCGGGCGCCCGGCGCCAGCCAGGCCTGCATCCCGCCGGACGCGTCAGCCACCGTGGCGGACAGCATGCCGCCCACGTTGCTGAGCCACCAGATGCCGTCGTAACGGGCAACCTGCAGGAATTGCCGGTGCAGGTACGGATTGTCGTCCACCTCAAGATCACCCTCGCGGCCGATGTTGAAGACGTCCTCATCCGAGGGCTCGTACCATTCACCACAGAAATCTATTGCTAGATCCCCCATATTCTGTGCCTCCTCAAGAGCGAAAGTGTTACTGCGGCCGGCGTGCTTGCCGGCAAAACGGACCGGCAGGCACGCGTGCCGGCCGTCATGATCCGGTGCAGGCGATGGAACCCTGTTCCAGCGGGGAGAACGCGCCGTCGGTGCGGACGATCATCACCTGGACGCAGGTCTGCCCGGAGGGGTTTGCCTTGACCTGGACCGGCGGCTGCGCCACTGACTGGAACTCGCCGCCACCGCCGATGGTATAGACACGCCATTTGTAGCTGTCGCCATCCTTGGGCTGCGGGTTCTTCCAGGTGAAGGCCACGTTGCCGTCACTGCCGGCGGCACCGGCCAGCCCTTCGACGTCTGGGACAGTTCCGTTATCCAGTGCGTCCGCGGGCGGCCTGGAGACCTGCTGGGTTTCCACCGCCTTGGGCGTCCCGCCTCCGGAGTTGGCCGCCACGATGCCCACCACCGCAGCAAGGGCCAGGATGGTGCCGCCGGCTATGGCGAGCCACAGGTTCCGCTTGCCGTGGTCCTGCTCCGGCGCTTCTTTGGGCCCTTCGGCCGGCCGGTCACTTGCCGCGGGCCTGTGGACGGTGGCGTCGGCAGAGCTGGTGTGTGCGTCCTCGGCGCCGTGGACCGGCGCCCCGTAGGCGGGCTGGGTGCCGCCGCCGCGCAGGACGGTGGACTGGGACCATTCGTGCGGGCCGTCGCCGTCCGTTGCCTCCTTGCCGAAGATGCTCCCGGGGACGCGGGCCTGCGTTGCCGCGTTCCGGCCTTCCGCCGCGGCGGGCGGCCAGGTCCCGGCGGCGGGGGCGGTGAAACACCACGGCGGCGCTCCGGCTTGGCTGCCGGGCCCCGCCGTGGTGTTTCCGGTACCGGAGCCTCCAGCCCCGGAGCCGGGAGCCTGCGGCCACGTGCGCGCCGGGAAGGTGGGGGCGCTGCCGGTCCGCTCCGGGTCGATCGACGCGATGCTCCGGACGCGGGTCTCCTCGGTGCCCTCGTCCGGGTGGTTCTCCTCCTGCTGAGGTTCTTCGAGGACCTCGAAGGGGGTGACGGAGAGGTTCAGCTCCGCCTGGATGCGCTGCAGGGCGAGGGCGAACGCGTGCGCGGAGGAATACCGTGACTGGGGCGATTTGGCCATGGCGGTGGCCAGGGCAAGCTCCAGGGATTCGGGCACGTCCGCGCGGCCCAGGCGCGGCAGCGCGGTGTTGCTGATGCGGTTGATCAGTTCGCGCTGGGAGTTGTCCGCGCCGGGCATCACGAACGGCGAGCGGCCGGCCAGGAGTGTGTAGAGCGTGGCACCGAGCGCCCAGACGTCCACCATGATGCCGTCCACGCTGCCGTCGCGGAACTGCTCGGGCGGGGACCACGGGATGGACATGCCGGAGTCGTCGTCGCTGTCACCGGCGAGCGTGCCGGAGATGCCGAAGTCGGTCAGGGCCGGGCGGTTGTAGTCCGTCACCAGGATGTTGGCGGGCTTGATGTCGCGGTGGGCAATTCCGGCGCGGTGGGCCGTTTCGACGGCGGAGGCCACCTGGATGCCGACGGCCAGTACCTCGTCCACGCTGAACCGCTGGCGGCGGTAGCGAACGTCCAGGCTGGGCCGGGAGCAGTACTCCATGGCCAGGTAGGAGTGCCCGTCATCCGTTACTTCCGCTTCGAAGATGGTGACGATGTAGGGGTGGGAGGACAGCTGGGCCATCAGGTTGGCCTCGGACTCGAAGCGGCGGCGGGCGCCCTCAGTCTTCAGGTCCGAGAGCAGCACCTTGACGGCCACTTTGCGGCGTGGCCTGTCCTGCTCGTAGAGGTAGACGTCGGAGAACCCGCCGGAACCGAGCAGGCTGATGTAAGTGAACCCCGGGATGTGGGGCGGCGGCGCTACGGGCCGTTTGGAACTCAAGGAATCTCCTCAAAACGCAGCGAGATGTTGTCGCCCAACTCGGCGATGTCACCGTCCAGCAGGATGGCCATCTCGTTCTGGGCCAGGCGCCGCGGGGGCTGCCCCTGCCGCACCAGGACTGTGCCGTTGGTTGCCTTGAGGTCGCACAGCATGACGTGCCAGCCTTCCAGCCGGACCTCTACATGGGACCTCGAGATGTCGCCGCTGGGGCTGGGCACCTGGACCAGGCGCGGCATGCCGCCGCCCTGGACCCGGGACACCGATGGCTGCCGGCCGATCACCAGGGACTGGTCAAGGTCCAGCAGTTCTCCGGTGGACAGGCGCATCCGGCCCAGGCGTGGGCGGCCCACCTGCACGGCGTCCTGGGGCAGCGACGCCCCGCACTCGGTGCAGGCCGAGCGGATGGGCGGGTTGGCATGGCCCTGCTGGCAGACCCGGGCCAACACCAGCGGACCGCTGGCCGGAACCGAACCGTCCGTGCCCGGCCCGCCGGAAGGCGTTTGTTGCCCGGCAGGTGCCTGCTGCCCGGTGGGGAGGCTGCTCTTCATGACCGTCTGGCCGTCATGGTCATCGTCAAAGTCGGTGGCCGACGGCCCCGCCCCGGGTGCCGGCGGGTAGCTGTCCGGCTGGGCTGTTCCCGGCTGTGGTGCCGGCGCGGGCGCTCCGAAAGCCGGTGGTGCTGCAGGCGGCGCGGTGGAAGCCGGTGCCGGGGTGAACGGCTCCGGAGCAGGTGCCTGGGCACTCCCCGCTCCCCCGGTCCGCCAAGGCACTGACTCGATGAGCAGTCCGGTGGCCGGCTTGGGCGCATCAGCGGGAGGCAGACCTGCACCGTACTGGACCCCCGCTCCGTCCGCTTCGTCGTGCGGTAGCGAAGGCTCCGGTGCCCGCTGTTCAGCAGCGTCCGCGTCGGCAGCGTCCGCGTCGGCTTCGATGGCCGCCTGCGGGGCCGCGGCCTCTAGGGCGGGTGCGGACTCGTGGTCGTCTTCGGCCGGTTCCTCGCGGACCGCAGCATCCTCGATGTTCCGCATGACCGTCCGCTCCCACAGGTGGTCATAGGAGCTGGTCAGGTCGATAGCCGCAGGCAGGTCAGCGGCCACCGGAACTGCCGCCCCTGGAGCATGGTCAGCGTCGCCATCCACGTCCGATCCCGTGGCCTCCGCTTCCGGGCCGCCAGTGTCACTGGAGACGTTGTCCGCTGTGCCGTCGTCGACGGAGCCATTTGCGGCAGGATCATCGTCAGCGGCGCCGGCTTCGCCTGCACCGGCCTGTTGCGCGCCGCCGTGACCGGCATATTCGCCGTCCTCGTCCAGGACGGCGTAGACGGTCTCGACGGAAACCTCTGCGTGGCCCGGTGTGACGGCAGTTTCCGGCAGTGCCTCATTTCCGGCGTCCGGAGCGCCGGGATCGGCAGCAGCATTACTGGCGCTGGCGGCCTCCGGGAGGACTTCAGCGGTACCGGACGAATCGACGGCAACAGCTGCCGCCGGAGTGTCCGCAACGGCAGAACCGGCCGCAATGTCCGCGGCGATCGGTTCAGCCGCCTGGGCCGTTGCCGCAACGGCAGCACCGTCAGGACCAGCGTCGGGGACGCTCCCGCCGTCCGGAACGGCAGCGGCACTTGGAGCTTCCAGCGCGCCCTGCCCGGCATCGGCGCCAAGGCGTATCGCCTGCAGCAGCACCATGCCCTCCCCCAGCCGGAGCTCGGGCTGTCCGGTTTCGCCTGCGCCCGGGATCATCAGGGTGCAGGCTCCGGGAACGGCAAAACTGCGTTCGCTCCAGGTGGTGACGTCGCGGCCGTTCAGGTCCGCGGGTCCCTCAGGTGTTTCGACAGAGAGTTCCAGGCCGCCCCGGAGGAACACCCGCAGCGGTCCTGTGAAGTCCAGGATGGCGAACGGCGGAATGCGGGACAGGTTGCCCCCGGCGCTGCCGGTGATGGCCTGCAGCACTTCGTAGACTTCGGTCTTCCCGGCAATGAGGTTCCACACGGAATCGGCGAGGGCTTGCGGCGTATCGGGTCCGAGGATGACCGCCGTGTGGGAGCGGACGATTCCCAGCCAAGTGCCGGGCACGTAGCTGGTGCCGGTCATCGCTGGACCTCCGTGCCGTCGTCGGGATCCTGGCCTGCAGCCGGTTCGTGCCCGGCCGCGTCTGCATGACCGGCCGCTTGTGCCTGCCCTGCGTTGTCCTCCTGTTGGGGAAGAGGCTGGGTTGTGGCCTGCACGGCTTGTCCGCGCGGCAGCGTTACCTCATCTTCAGCGGACGGATCCCGCCGCGGAGCGGTGGTGGCTGCGCCGGCGTCGTTCAGGACGTTGCGGGCGTCCACCACGATCACGGTGATGTTGTCGCGGCCGCCGCTGCGCAGCGCGGCCTGGATCAGGGCGTCGACGGCGTCCTGGGGATGGCCGGCAGTACTGAGGATGCGGTGGATGTGCTCGTCGGTCAGTTCGGAGGTGAGGCCGTCCGAGCAGACCATCACCCGGTCCCCTTCCTCTACCGGAAGCAGCCAGTAGTCCGCCTCGGTTTCGTCCCCAGTGCCCAGTGCCCTGGTGACCACATGGCGGCGGGGATGCACCGTGGCCTGCTGCGGCGTGATTTCGCCGGCGTCCACGAGTTCCTGGACTTCCGAGTGGTCCACGCTGATCTGTTCGAACCGGCCCTGGCTGAGGCGGTAGGTACGGGAGTCGCCGATGTTCATGACCAGCCAATACGGCATGCCCATCTGCTCCACCACCACGGCACCGGTGAGCGTGGTTCCCGCCCGGGCACCCGTGGCTTCCCGGATGGAGTTGTCCGCGCGCAGCAGGTACTGCTGCAGGACCGCTGCCGTGACGCTCCGGTCCCCCGTGGAGAGCTGCGGAATCGCTGCCAGGGTCCTGACGCACATGCCGCTGGCAATCTCGCCGGCCTCGTGGCCGCCCATGCCGTCGGCAACGGCGAAGACCGGATCCGACGCGATGAAGGAATCCTCATTCAGCTCGCGGCGGAGTCCCCGGTCCGTTCCGTAGCCGCAGTTGAGGCTCAGGCCCGGGCCCGGCTGTGTGGTGGAGGGAACACTGGCGGGCTGTTGGTTCATGCCTGTCCTAGGTAAAAGGTCCGGTCGCCAAAGTGGACGCTGGAACCGGGGGAAACGAAAGTGGGGACACCTGCCGCAAGGGGCGTACGGAGTCCGTCGGGCGTGGTCACGGCACTGCCGTTGGTGGAGTTCCGGTCGGTCACCCAGATGCCCGCACCGTCGGTCAGGACGTGCAGGTGGGTCTTGGAGATGGACCGTCCGGGGTCGTCGACGGCGAGGAGCTGGGCATGCTGTTCGCCCGCGGAGCCCACGGGGTTGCGGCCCACCAGCACGCTGCGGTCGAGCTGGAAGTCGCGGCCGTCGTCGAGCCTGATCCGCAGTACGGCGACAGGCGCCGGGCCGGCCGTGCCGGGACGCACCTGGGTGCGTTCGACGTCGTCGTCCGCGTGCGGCTGCCCCGGCGACTGCTGCCCGGCGAACTGCTGTCCCACGCCCGCTGGCGCGGGGAACTGTTGCCCGGCCTGCCATGCTGCGGGCGGTGCAGGAGCGGCCTCCGGCGCCGGAGTGCCCGGCGGTGCAAAGGACGCGGGCGAGGTGTAGGACACGGTCTGTGCTGGGATGGTCCGGCCGTCAGGCTGGATGGCCGGTGCCGGATGTGGGTGGACGGGCGCTGGGGCGACGGCCGCGGGTGCCGCGGGCGTCTGGTGGACCGGCTGCGGACCCTGCGCGGGCGCCTGGGGGGCGATGACCTGGGGCGCGCGGGCGCCCGCGACGGGCGAGAGCACCTGCTGGACGGGAGGCAGGTCCAGCGGCGCGAAGCTGTACGGGCCCTGGATGCCGCCCGTGGTGATCGGATCCCGGCCGGCCTTGACGTCGAAAACGAGCGTCTTGGCGGCGTTGTCGTGCCAGCCGCGCAGGCGCCCGCCCTTGTCCCAGGTATTGGAAACCACTACCAGCACGGCCCAAACGGCCGCCACCAGGAGCAGCGGCCCCAGGATGAAGAAGGCGGCGTCGAACCACTTGAAGACCACCACCAGGACGGCTCCAAGGAGTGTCAACAGGACACCTGCACCGGTCAGCAGTCCGCGCACGAACACCCCGCCGGCGCCGGGCGCGTAGCCGTCATTGTCGGTGCTGCGGATCCCCATCAGGAGGTTGCCGGGCGTTTTGCCCGTCCGGGCTTCGAGGCCTGTCAGCACGGCTGCGTAGACCAGGGTAATGCCCAGTCCAATGCCGCCGAACAGCACCAGGGAGGCGGTGTCGTAAATGATGAAGCCGCCGCTGCGGGTGCGGGTGATCCCTGCAAAGCCAATGGCAAACGTCACCACCAGGACCGCCACCGGGAACAGCCAGTCAACGACGGCAGCCCCGAGCCGCTTGCCCGCGGTTGCCGGGACAAGCTGAAGGTTTCCTGCCATTCCTGTTCCTCCCCCTGGCGCGGACGCCCCTGCCGGACCTGCAGTGCTCCCCTGCACCGCTGCCGCGTTCGCGATGCCCGCGGCAGAAGTTGCCTGGGGCATTTGTACTACCGGGATAGTACCGGGAATCGGCGGCCGTTGCGCGGCGACTGGCGCCGCCCGGACGCCCGTTCCCGGGTACGGTGCGGTGCCGGCGCCCGGCTGGGGTCCGTGGTTGGGCACCGGGTTCGGGCCCGCCAAGGGCCCGGGAGCCTGCTCCTGGTTGCGCAGGCTCCGTGCCGACCGGTTGGGCAGCGGCGCCCCGCATGAGGTGCAGAAAGCGGCGCCCGTGCGAATGGTCTGCTGGCAGCGCGGGCAGCGCTCGGCATTGGGGGTCACTGCGGTTTGGGTCCTTGCGTTGGGGGTTCTTCAGGGGAAGGTGCGCCGGTTCCGGCCGGTGGCGTACCGGGTCCGTCCGCGGACGGCCCGGCAGGCGGACGACGGCGGCCCGCGGCTTTCCCGAACGGCAGCGCCGGCAGGTTGAACCGGCGTCCGCCGCTGCCGGCGGTGTCCTTCGTGTTCAGGGCGGTGCGTGCGTCGGAAAGGAGCGACCGCGGTGAGAACCGGGCCTGCTGGCGGCGCCAGAAACCCACTGTGGCTGTCATTTCCTTCAGCGACCCATCCACGATGGTCCAGTACTCGCGCACCTCGTCCTCGCTGGGCTGCCCGGCCCCGAAGATCGAGGCGTCGGCACGCCGCGCCAACGTGGTGGTGGCGGACTGGCTGCCCGGGAATGCCTCGGCCAGGACCGCGGCGCTTTCCCGGCGCGTGGCCCGCGTATCAACGGCGGCACCCATGTCGGTGGCCAGGCTGACCACTTCACTCCACCCGCCGCCCACGCGCTGGGCCGGGTCACCCGCGCTGAAACGCGACTTCCGGCGTCGTGATTTCAACAACGCGACCAGCAGCAGCGGCAACGCGAGGATGGCCAGCGGGATGAGTGCCACGCCCAGGGCACTGAGCAGCGCACCCCAGAACAGCCAGGGGTTGTCCTTCTTCTGGTCAGCGTCCAGCGCATCCGGTGAGGAGTCCGGCGGAAGGTCTGCCGGTTCCTGCGGCGGGGGCGGCGGCTGCAGCACCTGCGGCTTGGGCTTGGACTTGTTCTCCGGGTCCGGCGGGATGGGAACGTTGTCCTTGGGCGGGGTGGGATCGAAGCTGACCCAGCCGACTCGTTCAAACGCGACTTCCACCCAGGCGTGGACGTTCTTACCGGTGATCTTGACCTCGCCGGCACCATTCTCGGGGCTGGTGGGGTCCGGGTAGAAGCCCATGACCACGCGGGACGGGATGCCCAGGTGGCGCAGCATCAGGGACATCGCCACGGCGTACTGTTCGTCGTCGCCCAGCATTTGCTTGGCCGTCAGCAGGTTGCGGATGCGTGCGGAGCCGTGGCCGGAGACGCTGGGGAGCTGCCCTTCACTGACCAGGCCGTTGCTGAAGGCGCCGGTCTTCTGGAAGTGGGCCTCGATCTGGCGGACCCGGTCGATGGCCGTCGGAGCGTCGGCGGACAGGTCGTTGGCCTGCGAACCGACCACCGGCGGAACTTCCAGCGGGTCCGGAAGCGAGACCTGCGCAAAGTCGTACTGCGTCAGCTGGCCATGCTCGAGTTTCACGGGATCCGATACCTGGACGGTGTAGGAGTCGCCCCGGTTCAGCCCGTTGGTGGTGACGGCGGTGTCCGTGCCGGAGTTGAAGTACAGGCCGGATGCCGCCTGGGAGCCGCCCTGGTCAAAGCTGATGCCGGTGGTCTTCCGGCCGCCGGGGACGAAGTATCCCTGGTAGTCCTCGATGTTGATGTCGATGGCGTAATCGTTCGTGGGGACCACGCTTGAGGTGTCCGCCAGCGTATTGATGGACTCGGCATCGCCCACCTTGCTGAAGTTGCCCGAACCGTTGGGGTCCATGTTGTAGTTGGTCCCGTTGAAGGCGTCCAGGGCTCCCAGCCGTACCCTGCCGTCGCGGGGAAGCCCCTTGACGACGAACAGGGTGTCGTCCTTCTTGTCCTTGACGTAGGTGCGGAAACTGGCCAGCGGGGTGACGTAGTCCTTGGGATCGAACGGCGGGACCACCACGTTGCGGAGGACCTTGCGTTCGTTTCCGGCAGTAACCAGCGGCGCGGACAGGGCCGTGACGCCTACGCTGACGGCGATGACGCCGGCGGCCATGCCCAGGCGGCGCAGGGAGGCTTTCCGGGCCGTGGCGGTATCAGCCTGCGGGTTGTTGACGGAGACCCGCCGGGTGGAGGACCTGCGGAGGGCGTCGCGGCGGAAGGTTGCCCAGGCGATGCCCAAAACAGTCAGGCCGATACCGCGTTCAACCGTGAGGAAGGCGGCGTTGGTGCTGAACGCGATGCCCGTGACGAAGAGGAGCAAAACCGGGATCAGCGGCAGGTAGGGGCTGCGCACCCGCCAGGTCAGCACGGCTGCCACGAGTGCCATGATCATCGAGCTCAGGAACGGGACGATCAGCACGCCGTTGGCGGACCCCACCGGGACGCCCACGGTGAGCATGTCCTTCCAGGCGAACACGACACCCAACAGAAGCGTGCGGAGCGAGTCCAGGGTGGGCACAAAGCCGGCGATGGCGGCGTCCGGAACTGCCAGAAGGGTGCCGAAGAGCAGGTAGGCGCCCAGTGCCAAGGCCGTGGTGACGAGCAGTCCGAGGCGCAGGTGCGCGTTGAGTACACCGATGGCCAGACCCAGGATGATGCCGCCGAAGCCGGACAGCAGGTAGTACGGGTCGCCGCCGAAGCTCAGCCCGAAACCGAGCAGTCCCAGCCCCAGGAGGACGGTGAGGGCACCGGCGTCGAGGGCGAAATGCCAGGCCGGCTGCCCGTTGCCGAACGGGCTGCCTTGGCTGCTCAAGGGTTTCCGGGCGGATCCGCTTCTGGGGCGGAGGCCAGGTGCGGAGGTCATGCTGCCGCCTTTCGGAGGACGATGCCGAGGTCGGCGAGGTCGCCAACAGTCAGCACGGTGAGGTCTGCGATGTTGGCCCTGCTGGACGCGGCCCCGGCCTCGATCCGTACGGCGAGGCTGCGGACGCCCGGCGGAACGGAGGCCGCGGAGGAGCGCAACTGGGTGGCTGTCACGTTACTGCCCACCACGAAGAACACCACGGAGGCGTTGGGGACGGTGTCTGCCAAAGTGCGGGCGAGGTCGACGGCGGTGCGGCGCATCGGGGCGCCGACGATCCGGGTCATGTCATCGAGCATGTTGCGGCCGGTTTCGCAGCGCAGCGGCCCCTTTTGCGTCAGGACGTCCAGCTCGCGCTGCTCGCGGATGGCCTGGCGGCCGATCGAGGCGGCCGCAGAGATGGCCATCTCGAATTCGTCCTCGGAGGCGTATTCCTCCGTGTTGATGGACAGGGCGATGGCGAGGTGGGCCCGACGGGTTTCCTCGAACTGGCGGACCATCAGCTTGTTGGTCCGCGCAGTTGTCTTCCAGTGGATGTGGCGCCGGTCATCCCCCGGGACGTAGTCGCGGAGGGCGTGGAATGAGACGTCGGCACTGGACAGCTCAGTGGTGGGCATACCCTCGAGGTCGCGGATGAAGCCGGCGGCAGAGCCTGCCAGGGGCACCGTGCGCGGGTGGACGAAGAGGTCCTCGGGCTCGGTCCACAGGACCTGCCGGCGCAGCAGGTGCAGCGGATCGGCGCGGACGGAACGGACCGGCCCAACCACAATGACGGCGCGGCGCGCGGTGGGAATGGTGAAGAGGTCTTCATGCACCTGCTGGGGCTTCATGCGGGGTAGGTGGAAGACTGCGGTGACTCCGCCAACGGGCAATTCGACCGATGCGGGCAGCAGCGGCCGGCTGGACGTGTTGGTGACGGCGATGCTTCCCACTGCGCTGTCCCCCACCGCCACGCGGGTCCGGGCCAGGTCCAGGACAACCCCGTAGGTGGAGCGGCCAAGGATAAAGCCAAGGGCGATGAGGAACATGACGAAGGCCGCCACGGCGGCGGCCTTCGCTTCCTGCCAGCCGTAGGCCGAACCAGCCCACCAAAGCAGGATCGTGGCGGCAAGGACCGACCATCCCAGCACGCTGACCACGGAAAGTACCGGCCATACGTGGGTGAGCCACGCCTTCCGGACGGTGCGCCAGGCCGGTTCCAGGGCGAGGCCTGCGGTGGAGCTCGCCTCGGCCCAGACCGCCGACGGGTGCAGGCGGGTGGGCCTGCCGTCCCGGTGGAAGGGTTGCTTGAGACGCTCCGTGAGCCGGGTCAGCGGGGTGCCGGTGGACATATGTGTGCCTTCGTTGTTGCTGGAAGTGGAGGACGTGCCGGGCTTGCGGGTCAGGCGTTGGTGCGCTGCTGCGGGGCCGCCACGTCGGCGAGGATCCGCGCCAGCACGGCCTCGGGCGTCGCTCCGGAGAACTCGGCTTCGGGGTCCATCACGAAGCGGTGGGTCCACACCACCGGGGCGAGTTCCTTGATGTCGTCCGGCAGCACGAAGTTGCGGCCCTGCGAGGCTGCCCAGACCTTCGCGGCGCGGACCATAGCGAGGGCGCCGCGGACCGAGACTCCCAGCCGGGTTTCCGGGGCGCTGCGGGTTTCCTCACACAGCCTGGAGATGTACTCCAGCACTGCGGTGTCCACGTGTCCGGTGGCGGCAAGGTCGGCCATGTCGGCCACGGCCTGGGTGGTGATGACGGCGGACAGTTCCTGCGAGCGGTCCTTGAGGTTGGAGCCGCCCAGCAGCCGGACCGTTGAGGCGTGGTCCGGGTAGCCGATGGACGTCTTAATCAGGAAGCGGTCCAGCTGTGCTTCCGGCAGGCGGTACGTGCCGGCCTGCTCGATCGGGTTCTGCGTGGCCATCACCATGAAGGGGCGGCCCGCCGAATAGGTGACGCCGTCCACGGTGACCCTGGATTCTTCCATGACCTCGAGAAGCGCGGACTGGGTCTTCGGCGACGCACGGTTGATTTCGTCGGCGAGGACGATGTTGTTGAAGATGGGCCCCTTGTGGAACTCGAACTTCTGGGTCTTCTGGTCGTAGATGGTCACGCCGGTGACGTCCGAGGGAAGGAGGTCCGGGGTGAACTGGATGCGGTTGTTGGAGCCCTGGACGGTGGCGGCCAGCGCGCGGGCCAGGGAGGTCTTACCCGTTCCGGGGGCGTCCTCGAACAGTACGTGGCCCTCGGCCAGCATCGCGGTGAAGGTCAGCCGGATGACGTGTTCCTTACCCAGCACCGCCTGCCCCACATTGGCAACGAGCTTTTCGAACGTATCGGCAAACCACGCGGCCTGCTCGTTGGTCATCGTCATGGGGTGGTTCTTCCTTTTCTTGGTTCCAAGGGTGGGTTTCAGTCTGGGGCGGGACCCGGATATCCGGGTCCCGCCCCATGGGTTTGCTGCTGGGCTAGCGGTTTTGCATCCCGTTGGGCGGGTTGCAGCCGAGGCTGGAGGTATCGCAGCGGAGCCAGTTGCCGGCCGCCGGGCCGGACGTCAGGTGGTACCAGATGCCGGTCGGATTGTTCGACGTCTTGTACCAGACCTGGTACCGGTCCGTCTGGGATCCGACGTTCGCATCCAGCCACTTGCCTTCACCCACGCACGACGACGGGTTGCCGGCACGGAAGCTGTCCGTTCCCTTGCGGGGCTCGGTGCAGCTGCGGACAGGGGTGGCCGTGATGCCCCACGAGGTGGGCACGGGGGGTGGCGGTTCGGCGCCGCTGCGGGACGTGTCGCTGCCGATCCGGCCCGGCTGGCCGCCACTGATGGCCCGCACGCGAAGTTGGACAGTCTCGCTGTAGCCGACCGTCTTCGAGAAGGACCGCTGGTTGGTGTCCTGCCATCCGCCGCCGTCCAGGCTGTACTGGTAGCCCGTGACAGCGCGGCCATTGCCGTCCGGCTGGTTCCAGGTCCACGACACCGTCTTGTCGCCCACGCCGCTGCTCTTGCTGCCGTTCACGTTCGGTGCAAAGGCCAGGCCATATGGATTGACCTGGTTGGACGGCGCGCTGGCATCACCGGCGGTGGAGCTGCGCGAGGAAACGGCCCAGACCACCACCGAGGTAGGCGTGCCATTTGCGGCGGCGACAGTTCCGCCACCGGCAGCGATGTTGCCGCTGCCCCCGCCGGAAGTCAGCGAGTACTTGTACGTGATCTCCTGCGCGGTGGAGCCATTGCGCTGGGCATCAGACAGGGGCGTGAACCGGATGTCGATCTTCCCGCCTGCCCCGCCGGTGTCCACCAACGTCGCCGTCGGAGTGCTCACGATGCCGGGCTTGCCTACCGCCCGGATCGCCGCCGACTGGCCACTGGTGGCGCTGGTTCCAGCCTTGTTGGTGGCTGAAACCGTGAAGGTGTAATTGGCCTCGGAATTGTCCACTGTCACGTTTTGCGAGGTGCCGGCCACCTGCTGGGTGGCCACCGCCGCTCCGCCCCGGAGGGTGGTGAGGGTGTAGGCCGAGACGGCGTCGCCGTTGTTGTTCGGCGCAGCCCAGCTGACCTTCAGCTGGCTCTGCGAACCCAGGGATGCTGCCTGGGCAGCGGTGGGTGCGGCCGGGGTGGCCGGCACACCTGCCGGAACTTCAGCCGCAGAGTACGGGCTCCACTCGGAGGGTTCCTTGGCGTCATTCCGCGCCAGGACCCGCACCTTGTAGGACACGCCGTTCTGCAGTCCCTTCCAGACATAGCTGACAGCGGTCAGGTTCTGGATCTGGGCGTTCTGCCCCGCGGGTGGCGGCGAGATCTCCAGGTCGTAGGACTTCACCGGCGAACCCTTGCTGGCAGGAGCTGTCCAGTTGATGGACAGTTCCTTGTCGCCGAACTTCAGCGACGGCGCCAGCGGGGTATCCGGCTTAACGTCGGGCCGGACCTCGGCCGAGGGCGGCGACTTGTCGGAGTCGCCGAACTCGTTGGTGGCGGTGACCTGGAAGTGGTACTTCGTGTTGTTGACCAGCCCGTTCAGTGTGCAGGTATTGGCCGGGCAGTCCTGCTGGAACCCGCCCTCGCCATACACGGTGTACTTGGTGATGGGTGAGCCGCGGTCGGCAGGTGCCGTCCAGGTCAGCAGAGCGGTCCGGTCCCCCACGCTCTGGGCCTGCGGCGTGGCGGGGGCCGCCGGTTCGTCCTTGACCGTGAGCCGGACACGTGCGGTTGCATGCCGTGAAGCGTCCTGGGTCTTGTCCTCCACGGTGTAGGTGACCACCATGGTGCCGGTGAAGCCGGGAGCGGGTGTCACCGTCACCGAGTCGCCGTTGACTTCCACGTTGCCGCTGCCGGTCTCGGTGGCGGCGGCAATGATCTTCAACGGCGTCTCGGGGAACGGGTTGGCATCGTTGGCCAGAACGTTGATAGTCACCGGCTTGCCGGCCGCGGCGTTCGGTTCAACGTCGTCATTCGCTACCGGTTTGGGCCGGTTGGATGCCGTCACTGACAACTGGAACGTGGCAGTGGCTTCAAGACCCCGCGGGTCCCTGGCCTTGACCTGCACGGCACCGGCGGTGCCGGCCCGGCTGGAGTCCGCTGCGGAGACTTTGAGGTTCTTGCCGTCCACGCTCACGGTGAATCCGGCCGGCGTGCCGTCCAGAAGTTCGTACTTCATGTTGTCGACATCGTCCCCGTCGGGGTCAGAGGTCAGCCTCCCCAGGTCGATGCTCGCCGAGTCGCCCATGGGCACTTCGACGTTCGCGCCCAGGAGCTCGGGCGGGTTGTTCTTGTTGGGGTCCGGGAGAACCTTGGTGCGGATGCTGAGCGTTGACTTCAGGCCGGCGGGATCGTCCGGCCCGGTTCCGTCGGTTACTTCGAAGGTCAGCGAACCCGGACCCACATAATCGGTGCCTGCGGTGTACTTCAGCCCCGTGCCGTCACCGGTGACGGGGTCGCTGCCGTCGGCCCCGATGAGCTTGATCCGGTCCGCCTGTGTCAGGCGCGGTGAGCGGCCGTCCCGGACCTTGACCCATTCATCCAGGGCGACGTTGACGGACTGGCCCGCCACCACTTCCAGGACCTCGTCCTTGGCCAGCGTGGGAACCTGCTGGCCGAGGCCGGGCACCCAGATGATGGCGGTGGACTTCTGCCCGTCCACGTCCTCCACGGTGTACGGGATGAGCTGCGGCTGCTCGGTGAGGTCAACGATCATGTTGCCGTCGGTGCCGGGCCGGGCGGTGGTTGCCTCGGTGCTGATCTTGAGGTTCTCGCCCACGCCGTCGGGGTCTTCGTCGTTTTTCAGCACGGGAACGTCCACGGCGGTCTTTCCCATGGTCTGGGCCGACGTCACGCGGTCGTCACGGGCGATGGGTGCCTTGAGCGGAACTTCCGGGTCCACCACCACTCGGATGGTGGCCTGCGCCCGGGCATCCCGGTCATCGGCCACGGTGTACCGGACGTTGACGGTCCCGGCCTCGTTGGGAGCGGTCAGGATGACCCGTCCGCTGGTCTTGCTGACGGTGGCCTGGAGGGCAGGATCAGCCTCGATGCCGTCGGTGAGGATGCGGATCTGGTCGCCGTCGGGATCGGTGTCGTTGCCGGTGGCGTCGACGGCGATCTGGCGGCCGGGGCGGACCCGCACCTCGTCGTCCACGGGAGTGGGATTCTGGTTGATTTCACCGCGCGGTGCGATGCCGACGGTTACGGTGCCGGTATTGACGGCACCCTGCCGGTCCACCACCTTGTAGCGGAAGGTATCGGTCCCGGCGCCGTCACCGGCAGCCGTGAAGTCAATGAAGTTGCTGCCTACCGTCGCCGTACCCATGGCAGGAGTGCTGTCGATGCCGGTGAGCTGGACCGAGTCGCCGTCGGGATCGATGCCGTCCAGCGGAACCGGAATGCGGACGGTGCCGGCCGCCACCACGCGGGCCGTGAGGTTACGCGGCTGGGGGCGGGAATTCTCCGCCCCTTCCAGCGGGAGGATGTGGATGGTGACGGCGGCGGCACTCTTTTGGCCCTGCGGGTCCACCGCGTTGTAGATGGCGCGGACCGTCTTGGGCTGGCTGCCAGCGATGAACCGGACGGTGTCTTCCGAGACGAAGCTCTTGCCGTCAACCGGGTCCACGCCTTGCGGCAGGACCGGATCAACGGTCAGTTCCTGGCCCTGCGGGTGAGTGTCGTTGTCCAGGACGGGAATGGTGACGACGTCGTTGACGCGGACGTTCACCTCGTCCGGCTTGGGCTGCGGTGCTTCTACCACGGCAGGTGCCGGGACGGGTACCACGGAGACGGAACCGGTGGCCGACTTCTTGCCGTTGGACATGGTGTATTCGAAGAGGAGCGGGTCCTTGGTTCCGAGGATGTCCGTGATGCGCAGGACGCTGTGGTTGATCACGCTGACCGAGATGGTGGCGTTCTCCGGAAGCTTCACGGATTGCAGCACCAGGACTCCGCCGGAGGGGTCGGAATCGTTGGCCAGCGGGTCCAGCAGGACGCTGCCGCCGGTGGGCATCAGGGCGACGTCGTGGACGGCAACGGGGTCGCCGGGGTCGTCACCGGATTCGACGTCCACTCGGATCAGTCCCTGGCTGCTCTGCGGGCCGTTGCTGGCGATGTATGTGAGGTAGACGGGGCCCGGGGTGGTGCTGCGGAACGTGAAGGTTCCGCCGTCTGTCACGGGGCCCAGATCCGCGGGGCCGTTGGCTTCCACCTGGGCGAGGCGGAGGGCGCCGCCGTTGGGGTCCACGTCATTCTTCAGCGGCGAGATCACCAGGTCCTGGCCCACCACGGCTGTGACATGGTCAGCGTTGACCACGGGCGCGAGGGCGCCGGGTGGCTGGACGTTGATGACCACCTTGCCGGTGACGGTGTCGCGGCCGTCCCAGATGGTCACCTCAACGTTCTTCTTACCGGAGGTGGCACCGGAGTCCTGGAAAGTGAGCAGGCCGTCGCGGCGGACCTTCACCTGGTCCTGGTCGTTGTCGGCCTTGGCGTCAAGGAGCACCAGGTCGTCGCCGTCGGGGTCCACCCAGTCCGTCAGGATGTTCTGGCTCACGGTCTTTCCCTGTTCCACCAGCATGGTGGTGTTCTCGCCGCGTTTGAACTGCGGTGGCTTGTTCTGGTCCGGACCCACCACATTGAGGGTGACCTGTCCCGTGGCGGAGAGGCCGCGGCCATCGGACGCCGAGTAGCTGAACGTTTCCGTGCCGGGCCTGGCGTCGGCCGGCACGGAGATCTGGAAGGCGGTGCCGCCGTAGATGTTTTCCAGCGTCCCTGCCTTTGGCGGGTTGCCCTGGAGCCCGGCGGTGAGGACGTCGCCGTCGGGATCGGAATCGTTGTCCAGGACGCTCAGGATGGTGGTGCGGCCCGGACGGACGCCGACGACGTCGGGCTTGGTTTCCGGCGGACGGTTCGGTTTGGTGCGGTCCGGCAACACATTGATGGTGTTGATGTCCGCGGATTCCTGGTCCTGCTCGTCGGATTCGTTCTTGGGGGGAACAACGTCGTCCCAGTTGTTGACGAGCTGCATGTTCTGGTTCACCAGCCACACATTCCCGGAATTCACATCATTGAGAACCACCAGGTCCCGGTTCACCCGAAACACATACGACGGCGACGCACTCGCCTTGGGCACATCCACGTTCTTATCATCAGCATCATCCACACAATCACGGACATACTTATTCGCCCCCGACCACGCAGCATGCACACACCCACCCAACTGCACCGGAGCCGCAGGAACACCCTCACCACCAAACGACACCGTCTTCGCCGTCCCACCATCCAACGGCTGCTTCAACAACACCTTCT